>CANREC010000014.1 GCA_947629535.1 uncultured Clostridia bacterium
CACGGCGGGCATGCGCGGCATCATCGGCTGCGGCATGAACATGATGAACTGTTTCACCGTCATGCGCGCGACGCAGGGCCTCTCCATGTACATCAAGACGCTGCCCGAAGAGGAACAGGCCCGCGGCGTCGTCATCTCCTACGACACGCGCAGGAACAGCCGCAAGTTTGCCGAAAAGGCGGCCGCCGTGCTCGCCAAGAACGGCATCAAGGCCTATCTCTTCGATGACGTGCACCCCGTTCCCATGCTTTCCTATGCCGTGAGATACCTGCATACCGTCGCGGGGATCATGATCACGGCAAGCCACAATCCCAAGGAGTATAACGGCTATAAGGTCTACGGCGAGGACGGGGCTCAGATGTCCCCCGAGGCAACGGCCATCGTCGTCAGATTCATCAATGAGATCACGGACTATCTCTCCGTCTCGGGCGACGAGAAGAGCCCGCTCATCCTCTCCGTTCCCAAGGAAGTGGACGAGACGTACATTGCAGAGCTTTCCAAGCTCACGCTCTCCGACGAGGCCGTCAAAAAGTGCGGGAAGGACTTGAAACTCGTCTACACCCCCGTGCACGGCTCGGGCTACGTTCCCGTCATGACCATTCTGAAAAAGCTCGGCATCAACGTCACCGTCGTCGAGGAACAGACGACGAAGGACACCGAATTTTCGACGGTCAAAGTCCCCAATCCCGAATTCAAGGAGACGCTCTCCATGGGCATCGCCCTTGCGGATAAGATCCATGCCGACGTCGTGTTCGGCACCGACCCCGATTCCGACCGCCTCGGCGTCGCCGTCAAGAACGGCGCGGGCGAATTTGTGGCCCTGTCGGGCAATCAGGTCGGCATTCTGCTCCTCGACTACATTTTGACGAGGCTCAAGGAAGAGAACGCCCTCCCCGCAAACGCCGCCGTCGTCAAGTCCTTCGTCTCCACGGGCATGGCAAGGGCCATCTGCGAGGAGTTCGGCGTCGCTCTCTTTGAGACGCCCGTCGGGTTCAAGTTCATCGGCGAGAAGATCAAGGAGTGGGAGAAGGACGGCTCGCACACCTATGTGTTCGGCTTTGAGGAATCCTGCGGGTATCTCCGCGGCACTCACGCGCGGGACAAGGACGCCGTCGTCGCGTCCATGCTCTGCGCCGAGATGGTCTGTTACTACACCTACATCGGCAAGACGGTGTGGGGGAGACTTATGGAGATCTACCAAAAGTACGGCTATGTGCTCGACAAGAACATCTCCATCCAGTATTCGGGCCTCAACGCCATGAAGGAGATGAACGCCGTCGTCGACGCCTTAAAGACGGTGAAGGTCACCTCGTTCGGGGAATTTCAGGTCGAGGCCGTGCGCGACTATTCCGCAGACGTCCGCACAGCCGCCGATGGGAGCAAGAGCGCTCTCAATATCCCCAAGTGCAATTGCGTCTACTATGAGCTTGCGGGCGGGAGCTTCGTCTGCGTCCGTCCGAGCGGCACCGAGCCCAAGCTCAAGATCTACTACTCCATCCGCGCCAAGGACGAGAGCGCGGCAGAGGAGAAGATGGAGCAGGTCAAGGCGGACGTCGAGAAACTGCTCGCCTCGGTCAAGGAATGATGGGAAATGAAAGCGGCCCGAACTTCGGTTCGGGCCTTTTTGTTTGAGGAGCGGGCGCATTGCGTTCATCCTGAACGAATGTGAAGGATCCCCTCAAACGGGCGGAGCTGTGTAGGTTTCATGGGATCCTTCGGGTTTCGCCCTCAGAATGAACGCAGGGTTTGCCTTGCCCACCCATTGAGGTGAGTGGCAAGGCGTAGCCGTGACGGAAGGGGCGTTATTCCCGATCCTCTGTTCTCCTCATTTTCTCCAAAACACTTGACAGGCGGAATATAACGTGCTAAAATAACATATGTTATATAACTCACGTTATGAAAGGAGATGCCAAATGCCGAAAAATCGAAGGATCACGGAAGAAATGGTCTTGAATGCGGCGGCGGAGATCGTGAGGGCGGAGGGGACGGAAGCGCTCAATGTCCGTTCGCTCGCCAAGGCGCTCGACTGTTCCACCCAACCCATCTATTCCATCTTCAAGAACATGGAAGGGCTGTGGCGTGCCCTCATGGGCGAGGCGAAAGCAAAGTACCGCAAGCACATCGATGACTTCCTGCGTCAGGGCGGCCGCAGCAACTATGAGGCGTACGGCATGGGGTTCGTCAGTTTTGCCAAAGAGGAACAGGGGCTCTTCCGCTATCTCTTCCTCTCGGGCAAGGGGACGCCCGATCCCTTCCTCGACGACATCGAGGGGGAGATGATGACCCTCTACCACATGCCCGAGGAGACGGCCGCGGCCTTCCATGCGGACATGGCGGTCTTTTCCTTCGGACTTGCCGTGCTCGTCAACAAGCAGGCGGACGCGCTCTCGGAGGAGCAGATCGCCGAGGCCTTCAAGCGGCAGTTCTACGCGCTCTACGCTTTCTACTTCCCCAACCGTGAGCGTTTCTGGGAGAAGGCGTAAGGGGAAACGTGCGCCCGCGCCCTCAGAATGAGCACGGGGCAGGATAAACAGACAAATATCGATCATGAACAGTATTGAGATCAGACATTTGAAAAAGTATTACGGCGAGGTCAAGGCAGTGGACGACATCTCCTTTTCCGTCGGCGAGGGGGAGTTCTTTGCCTTTCTCGGCGTGAACGGGGCGGGCAAGAGCACGACCATCTCCGTCCTCTGCGGCAAGACGGAAAAGACGGACGGCGTCGTCAGGATCGGGGGAAGAGAGATCGACAGCGACACAAAACGCATGCTTGGCGTCGTCTTTCAGGAGAGCGTGCTCGACAAGTCCCTCTCCGTGCTCGAAAATCTCTCCTGCCGCGCCGCCCTCTACGGGATGGACAAGACGGCGCTTGAAAAAAGGCTTAGCGAGCTCTCCCCGCTCCTCTCTCTCGGCGAGATATTGAAACGGCCTGTCGGCAAACTCTCGGGCGGGCAGAAACGCCGTGCCGACATCGCCCGCGCCCTCATCCATTCCCCGCGCATCCTCATCCTCGATGAGCCGACGACGGGCCTCGACCCCAAGACGCGCAAACAGGTCTGGGACACCGTCGGAAAGCTCCGCAAAATGCAGCATATCACCGTCTTTTTGACGACCCACTACATGGAAGAGGCCGCGGACGCCGACCATGTCGTCATTCTCGACGGGGGAAAGATCAAGGCCGACGATACGCCCCTTGATCTGAAAAACCGTTACGCCTTTGACGCAATTACCCTATACCATGTCGGCGAGGCGGCGCTCAAAAATCTGTCTTTGCCCTACGAAAGGGTCGGGGAAGGGTTCCGCATCCGCCTCAAGGACACGTCCGAGGCGACGGAGCTCATCCTCAAACATCCGACGCTCTTTTCGGACTATGAAGTGAAAAAGGGCGGCATGGACGAAGTGTTCCTCGCCGTCACGGGCAAGAAGGGGGAAGTATGAAACTGCAGCTCATCTCTCTCGTCAAGCGCAACTGCAAGGTCTTTTTCAAGGACAAGGGCGTGTTCTTCCCGTCCCTGCTCTCTCCGCTCATCCTGCTCTTTCTCTTCATCGCCTTTTTGGGGAACGTCTACCGCGACAGCGTCCGTTCCGTCGCCGAAGGGTTTGAACTTTCGGGCGGCCTCGTTGAGAGCATCGCGAGCGGCTGGCTCGTCTCCTCGCTCGTCTCCGTCTGCGCCGTGACGATCGCCTTCACGGCAAATACCGTCATGGTGCAGGACAAGGTCTCGGGCGTAAGGGATGACTTTCTTGTCTCGCCCGTCTCGGAGCGGACGCTCGCGCTCTCCTATTTCATCGCGACCTATCTCGTCACCGCGCTCATGTGTTTCGTCGCGCTCGGAGCGGGGTTCATCTACATGGCGGCCGCGGGCTGGCATCTCTCCGCCCCCGACTTTTTCCTCGCCGTCGCCGATCTGCTGCTGCTCATCCTCTTCGGCACGGCGCTCTCGTCCATCATCTGCTCCTTTGTGAGATCGCAGGGGGGCGTGACCGCGATCGAGGCGACCGTTTCCGCCGCCTACGGATTCATATGCGGCGCCTATATGCCCCTCTCGAGCCTCACCTCTTGGCTCAGAGATCTCCTCATGTTCCTTCCGGGAACGTACGGCACGGGCCTTCTGCATCTGCACCTCATGGGCGGGGCGATCGACGCCATGGCAGAAGAGGGCATTCCGTATGCCGTCATCGAGGGCATGAAACGCGGCTTTGACTGTACGCTTGAATTTTTCGGCTCCGCCGTGCCCGTCTGGGCGTGCTATCTCGTCCTCGCGGCGGCGGGAGCGATCCTGCTCGGCGTCTGCGTGGCGCTCAATTTTCGGCATGGGCGAAAAGGTTGAGCGTTTCACTTGACAAAACGGCACATATATTGTATATTGGGTTGAAGGCTTGAAACATGAAGGTCAATGTCAAAAAGTTAAGGAAAGACGCGGCCGCGCCGAGGTATACGTCTGAGTATGCGGCGGGGGCCGATCTGTATGCCGTCGAGGAGACGCTGATCCCCGCGGGGGAGACGAGGTTCCTGCATACGGGCATCGCGATCGAGCTGCCTGCGGGGACGGTCGGGCTCATCTATGCGAGGAGCGGGCTCGCCTCGAAACAGGACCTCGCGCCCGCGAACAAGGTGGGGGTCATCGACTGTGACTACCGCGGCGAGCTCATCGTCGCCATGCATAACCACGGAAGGGAGATGCGCACCGTCAATGCGGGGGACCGCATCGCCCAGCTCGTCATCGCGCCCTACTATACGGCGGAATTTATCGAGACGGACGAGCTGTCCTCTACCGTCCGCGGCGCAGGCGGATTCGGCTCAACGGGAAAGTGAGCGGGATCCTTCGCCTACGCCCTCAGGATGAGCGCTAAAGCCTTCACCCTGCGGGGGGAAGGTGGCACGGCGTAGCCGTGACGGATGAGGGGCATTTCAATGATGAGGGGCATACCGATTGAGAGCACCCCTCCTCAGTCACGCCGAGGGCGGCGTGACAGCTCCCCCCCTAAGGGGTGAAGCCTTCCCGCCCGTTCAATGGGATTCCTTCGGTCGCTGCGCTCCCTCTGAATGACGCGTGGGGCAGGATGAGCGCGGGAGGCGGGCGAAGAAACGGACGAAAAACAAGGAGAAAATGCCATGCGCATGCGAAAAAAGAGACATTTGGAGCCAAGGATGCAGGCGTGTGCAGATGTGCTTCTCGCCCGCGGCAAGCCCTGTAAAAATCTCAAAGAGGCGGCCGAAAATTATCGCTTTTTGCTCGACTATCGCACGGTTTTCGGCAACGACGGCCCCGTCGAGCTCGAGATCGGCTGCGGAAACGGCGGATTTCTCCTCGAAAAGGCCGGGCGCGAGCCCGAGACCAACTTTCTCGCCGTCGAGCTGTGCACCAACGTCATTCTGACTGCCATGGAGCGCACGAAGGCGGCGGGCCTCAAAAATATCCGTTTCCTCAACATCCCCGCCGAGATCCTCGAGTGCTACATCCCGCCCCACAGCGTCGGCGTCATCTATCTGAATTTTTCTACGCCGCTGCCCGAGAAGAGCCGTGAAAAACAGCGTCTGACCTCTTCCCGATTTCTGAAAATTTACGACATATTGCTCAAAAAAGGCGGCCGTATCGAACAAAAGACGGACAGCGTGGAGTTCTTCGAATATTCCCTTGCAAGGTTCGCCGAGGCGGGATTTACCGTCGTCGACGTCACTTGCGATCTGCACAACAGCTCGTATGCGGCCGAGAACATCGTCACAGAGTACGAGGCCAATTTCGCCGCAAAGGGCCTGCCCATCTACAGAGCCGTGGCCGTCAAGGAAGGCTCCCCCGCGAAAAAAGAAACGTCAACGGAGATACATCATGTGGTATGAGATCTTGTTTCGGGTACTGAGTATCATCAATTACATCGTTCTCATTCTGATCGCCCTGCCTGTCGTTATTCAGGTCCTCTATATTCTGCTGTTCTTTTTGCCGAAGAAGAAGTATCCCGTCAGCGAAAAGAAGGGCAGGATCGCCTATCTCATTCCCGCCCACAACGAGGGGGACGTCATCGGCGGCACGGTCAAGTCCATTCTCGCGGGGCAGAAGTACCCGCGTGAAAAGTTCGACGTCTTTGTCGTCGCTCACAACTGCACGGACGATACCGCCAAGCGCGCGAGGGAAGCGGGGGCAATTGTGCTCGAGCTCAACGATCCCGACCCCGCCCACCGCATGGCGCTTTATCCCCTCAAACACGGCATCGCGCATATCATATCCCTCACGGAAAACCCCTATGACGTCGTCATTCATCTCGACGCGGACAACCACATCAATGAGGAATTCTCCTCGCTCATGAACGACGCTTTTCAGTCGGGCGTGGACTTTGCCCGTCCCTACGAGGGTTCCCTCAACGGGACGCAGAACTTCTACACCAAGGCGAGCGGAATGCTCTATTCCTTCGATTCCCGTTTCGGCAGCCGTGTGCGGGAGAGGCTGCACCTTGCCGCACACGTCAACGGCAGCGGGGCCATGATGTCCGTCCGAATGCTCCAAAAGACGGGCGGTTATGACTGCGAGACGGCCTCGGACGACGCCGAATTCAACCTCAAGCGCATGTATGACGGCTACAAGGGGCACTTTGTGGAGGACGCCGTCGTCTATGAGGACATGCCGTCCTCGTTTCAAGATACGCTCGCACGCAACCGCCGCATGGGCAGCGGAGTGATGGATCTCTTCAAGAAGAACACGGGGCGCATGCTCGGTTCCTTCTTCCGAACGGGGGATCTCTCCTTCTTGGAAGTGTTCTTCCTCTATATGCTGAATCTGATGAACGTCCTCATCGCCGTATGGGTCCCGCTGTACTATATCTACCACTTCCTCTTCTGCGGATTTGCGGCATACGGGGGAATGCCCCTCACCATGTTCCCCCCCGAATACTATCGGGGCATGATCTTTACATACCTCATCGTTGCGGCATGCGTGCTTGTGGGGCTCTTCCTTCTGTTCGGTTACATACAGGGCTTTATTCTCGTCATGACGGACTATAAAAAGCTCGGCGCAAAGAAACGGCGGGAGCTCATCTCCACCGTGTTCATGTTCCCTGTCTTTCTCATTCTCTATGCCATTACGCTGCTCACGGGCGCCGTCTCCAAGCCGAAGGGGTGGCAAAAACCCAAGCGGAACGTACAGGATAAAGACGAATAGCGGAGGATCTCATGGAAAATTTCGCACTTATTATCGAACATCTCTCCAAATCGTACGGCGATGTGCAGGCCGTGAAGGACATCTCCTTCACCGTCAAAGAGGGGACGCTCTTTGCCTTCCTCGGCGTCAACGGGGCGGGGAAGAGCACGACGATCAACATGATCTGCTCCATTCTCGGAAAAGACGAGGGGAAGATCGTCGTCTGCGGCCACGACCTCGACGAGGCGCCCTTTGCCGTCAAGCGGGAGATCGGCGTCGTCTTTCAGACGAGCGTGCTCGACAGAGAGCTCTCCGTCAGACAGAATCTCGAGATACGGACGTCCTTCTATTCCCTCTCTAAGGAAGAAAAAAAGGAGACGATCGACAGCATCGTTTCCCTTCTCGAGCTCGGCCCCATCCTCGACCGCCCCGTCAAGAATCTCTCGGGCGGGCAGATGCGGCGGGTGGACATCGCCCGCGCCATGGTGCACAGGCCCCGCCTTCTCATTCTGGACGAGCCGACGACGGGCCTCGACCCCAAGACGCGGCTTTCCGTCTGGTCGCTCATCGACCGCATCCGCACGGAGACGGGCATGACCGTCTTTCTCACGACCCACTATCTCGAGGAGGCGGACAAGGCGCAGGACGTCGTCATCATGGACAAGGGGCAGATCATCGCCCACGGCACGCCCAACGAGCTCAAGAATGCCTACTCGAGCGACAGGATCGTCTGCCACAGGCCGCGGGACGAACAGTTTGAGGAAACGCTCAAAAAGGACGGCGTATCTTACCGTTTCGACGGGGAGCAGAACGCGTACGAGCTCGTGATCGCCGACACGGCCGAGGCAAAGTCCTTTCTGCAAAAATATGACGCATATCTCACGGATATTGAGATCCTGAAGGGAAACATGGACGATGTTTTCCTCAACGTGACGGGGCAGAAGATCGCCCTGTCGGGGGGAGAAAATGGCTGAACGGAAAACGCGCTATATCGATATCTTTTTCCAGCTGACGCGGCGGCATCTTCTGGTATTTTTTAAGAACAAGGTGCGGCTCATGTACACCCTGCTCGTCCCCGTCATCATCTTCGCCGTCTATCTCCTCTTTTTGCGGGATCTCGAGCTCGGCATGGTGGCGAATATCCTCTCGGACGAGACCATCAACATCACGGCGGCGACGGTCGGGCAGGCGAATTTCGACGAGCTCAACCGCCTCATCGGGACGCTCGTGGATTCATGGATGCTCTCGGGCATCATCGGCATCTCCACCGTCACGGTCGCGCTGCAGACAAACACCGTCATCGTCGAGGACAAGCAGAACGGCGTCAACCGCGACTTCGCCTCTTCGCCCATTCACAGGAACGTCCTCATCGCGAGCTATTTCTTCTATAACTTCCTCGTTTCCGCGCTGATATGTTTCGTTTTTTGGATCATCTGCCTCATCTATCTGGCCTGTGCGGGAGAGTTCGTTCTCGGGCTTGGGAGCGTCGCCCTGTCCCTCGTCGTCATGTTCTTTGCGACGGTCGCGTCCACGCTCATGACGGTGTTCATCTGCTCCTTCGTCAAGACGGAGGGGACCATGATGAGCATCGTGGCCATCTTCTCGACGGCAGTGGGCTTTCTCATCGGCGCCTACATGCCCCTCGGCATGCTGCCCGGCTGGGTGCAGTGGCTGTGCGCCTTCATCCCGGGAACGTACGCGTGCTCGCTGCTGCGCTATGCCTTCATGGCGACGCCCGTGAGCAGTATCACGGCCTTTGCGGGGACGCTCGGGCTTGCCCCCGAAACGCTCGGGACGCTGACGGAGACGCTCTTCCATGAATTCGGGTACCATTTGGATTTCTTCGGGATCACGGTGGAGCCGCAGTTTCAAGCCCTTGCTTTGGCGGTGTATATCCTGCTGTTTTTGGGACTCAACATCGGCGTCGGAAGGAAGGTCGCCGAGGTCCTCGGCATCGGCAAGCTGAAAAAGAAGAAAAAACAATGAGATATGACGAGATCCCCGCCGTGCATGACCGCACAGCGGGGATTTTTTATTGCGCTTCTGAGCCCGTTCCGCTCATCCTGAGCCCGTTCCGCTCATCCTGAGCCCGTTCCGCTCATCCTGAGCCCGTTCCGCTCATCCTGAGCGTAAGCGAAGGATCTCATAGACATACGGAGTTTGACTTCGTTCAAGGGGATCCTTCGGTCGCTACGCTCCCTCAGAATGAGCGCATGCCGCGACCCCTAATTTATCAGCGCTTTTATCATCTGCGTGACGTAGGAGACGGGGACGAGGTCGATCTTGTCCCTGTATTTCTCACATACCTTCATGTTTTTGGCGGGGAGAATGACCCGCTTAAAGCCCATCTTCAAACATTCGTTGACGCGCTTGTCGGCAAAATTGACCCCGCGGACCTCGCCCGTGAGCCCGACTTCGCCAAAGACAGCCGTGTATTTCTCGACGGGAATGCCCTTCTCCGCAGAGGCGAGCGCGGCACAGATGGCAAGCTCGGAGCTCGGCTCGTTCAGCCGTATCCCGCCCATGGCATTGAGATAGACGTCCTGATTGCCGAGCGGGATGCCGCACCGTTTCTCGAGCACGGCGATGAGCACGATGAGGCGGTTGAGATCGACGCCGAGGCTCATTCTGCGCGGGAGACCGTACTGCGTCTTGGCCATGAGCGTCTGGATCTCGACCATCATACAGCGGTTGCCCGTCTCGCTCGGCGTGACGACGGCGCCCGCCGCGATCCCGCGGCTGTCCGAGAGGAAGAGGGAAGAATAGTCTGTGACGCCGAAGATGCCTTCGCCCGTCATTTCGAACACGCCGACTTCCTGTACCGAACCGAACCTGTTTTTGACGGCGCGAAGGATCTTGAAGTTCTCCGTCTGTTCGCCCTCGAAGTAGAGCACGGCGTCCATGATGTGCTCGAGGACCTTGGGCCCCGCGAGCGTGCCTTCCTTGGTGACGTGTCCGATGATGAAGAAGGTGATGCCCCGCGATTTCGCGATGCGCATGAGCTTTGAGGCGCATTCCCTGACCTGCCCGACGGACCCCGCGGAGGAGCTCAGACTTTCCGTGTACACGGCCTGAATGGAGTCGATGATGACGTATTCGGCGTCATAAAAACTCTCCTCGGCGTTCTCAAAACAGGTCTCGTTGAGGAGAAACAGATTGTCCGAATCGAGGTGCAGCCGCTCGCAGCGGAGCTTGACCTGACTGCAGCTCTCCTCGGCCGAGAGATAAAGGACCTTGTGCTCCTTTGCAAGATGTGCCGCGACCTGCGTGAGAAGGGTGGATTTGCCGATCCCCGGGTCGCCGCCGACGAGGACGAGCGAGCCCTTGACGATGCCGCCGCCGAGGACGACGTCGAGCTCGGAGATGCCGCTCGAGACGCGGGCGTAGTGTTCCCGCTCGACCTTGGAGAGGGGAATGGGGCGGGAGAGCGCGGGGCGGACGGCCCTGTTTTTGACGGGTGCGGCGGGGGAGAGAGCCTCCTCGACCATGGTGTTGAAGGTGCCGCAGCCGGGGCATTTGCCGAGCCATTTGGGGCTCGCATATCCGCACTGGCTACAGACAAATTGTGTAGTCGGTTTCATAGTAACTCCAATGTTGAATTGCGAAGCGAACGCGTCATTCGCTCATCCTTCGCTGACGGTCATTCGCTCCCACCGTACTTCTTTTGGACGTTTTTTCTGTGTTTCTCGGCGGAGATGCTGTGCGCCATGCAGTCTTTAAGACGGGTGAGAGCGGCGGAGAGCTCCCGCTCGCTCAAGACGTTCTGTTGTTTCTGAATGAACCTGCGCAGTCCCAGCGGGTCAAATGTGATGTCGCTCACAATGTGCTGCGTATTTCCCTCCGCAAACACGACGAGGGGGAATACAGCCTTGCACTTTGTAACGTAGCTCACCTTCTTTGCGTGGGCAATGCTCTGCCTGACGGGGGAGTAGAATTCATGTCGGATGGAGCCGTTTCCGAGGACCTGTATCCACTGCTCTGCCTCGTCGTCGCCGTAGATGTCGCCCGAGCGGTTCTTGGTCTCGATGACGAAGATGCCGCGGCGGGAGAGGAGAACGTGGTCGATCTCGACGCTCAGCTTGGAGCGCGGGTCGCTCAAGACGACGTTGTTGAGAAGGGTATCGCCCTCCTGCATGCACTTTTTGAGGACGACGGCGATATAATTTTCGCCATAGCGGCCCTTCCGCTCGCCGAGCTCCTCCTGCGTCGGGACATTGATTTTCTTTACCGCACGGAGAAAAAGCCATAGGATGAGGCCGAAGAGAAGGATCGCCGCAAGTACGATGAGAATGATATAGATAGGCTTCATAGGCATAATGAGTTCCCCGCCCCTTCAGGAAGTGGGCAGCCGCTCATCCTGAGCCGTAGGCGAAGGATCTCATAGACCCACGGACTCCGTTTGAGGGGATTCTTCGGCCGGCGCCTCAGAATGAGCGGTAAATCAAATGTGACCAAGTAAAACCATGGCGTATGCCGTAATGCCGCGGCCCTCGCCGATGTAGCCGAGTTTTTCGTTCGTGCCCGCCGCAACGGCAACGTTCTCACAGCCGAGCGCACGCCTGAGGTTTGTCCTCATTGCCTCGATATAGGGCGCAAGACGGGGGAGTTCGCAGAGAATGGAAATGCTCGCGTTCTTCACCGAAAATCCGCGGTTTCGCACCATAACCATGACTTTTTCGAGCAAGACCATGCTCGAAATGCCCTCATACTGCGGGTCGGTATCGGGAAAATGGAAGCCGATGTCCCGCTCGCCGACGGCCGAGAGCAGGGCGTCCATGAGAGCATGGACGGCGACGTCCCCGTCGCTGTGAGCCTCGAGCGCACGGTTGGAGGGAATGACTGTCCCGCAGAGGGTGATGTAGCTAAGGTTGAGGCGGGCGATGCCGCGGTCGATCTCGTCCTGATGGGCAAAAGCGTGTGTGTCAACGCCGAACCCGACCGACTCCGCAAAGCAAAAATCTTGAGGATATGTGAGCTTTTTGTTGCATGCGTCCCCGCGGAAGAGGTGGGGCGGGGCAACGTAGGCGCCATAGACGCCGCTGTCGTCGGTGAACGTGGCGAGCTTGTCCGCCGCGGCCGCCTTTTTGTAGGCGAAACGCAGTTTTTCGGTCAGATACCCCTGCGGCGTCTGCAGCGTAAAGACGTCCTCGCGCCGAAAATAGCTCCCGACGATGTTCTCGGCCGCCATGACGACGGTGTCCGAGGTCGGCAGGGAGCAGACCCCGCTGCCGTATTTTTCAGCACATATGATGCAGTTTTTGATGATCTCGGGCGTCACAAAGGGGCGGGCGGCGTCGTGGATGAGCACGATCTCGCCATGCACGGCCGTGAGGGCGTTATAGACGCTCTCCGAGCGCGTTTTTCCGCCGCGGACGGCCCTCGCGTTCCCGTATTGCCCGAGAAGGGGAAGGATCTTTCCCTCGTCCTCTTCACGGCATGCGACGACGATCTCGTCCGCATACGGCGCGAAAGCCGAGAGAGAGTGACACAGAACGGGCAGGCCGTTGAGGTCTGTCAGAATTTTGTTTTCGGGCTGTTCCGCCCGCGTGCCGCACCCTGCAGCACAAAGGATCAAAGAAACCATAGATGTGTATTGAGAATTGAAAATTAAAAATTAAGAATTGTGGTGGAGCGTTCATCCTTTTCCCGAGCGCGGGGCAGAATGAGCCCGCCTTCCCGGAATGGGCGCATGTGGTTACGGCAATACTTCGTACAGGGCGGCGGCCTCGTCCTTTTTGACGGTCTCTTTGAGGTCGAGGATGCGGAATCTGAGGACGCCCGTCGAGAAGGCGAGCTCCACAACGTCGCCCACCTTGACGCGGTAGGACGGCTTGACTTCCTTGCCGCCCACAGAGATCTTTCCCGCCTCGGCCGCTTCCCGTGCGACGGTGCGCCGCTTTAGGATACGGCTGACTTTTAAGAATTTGTCGATACGCATAGTTTTATTGGGTATGGAACGCGCCCCGTCCATCCTTTTCCTGAGCGCGGGGGCCTGTTCATCCTGAGCCGTAGGCGGCGGAAAGGGGGGAAAAAGACCGAAAAAAAGAACTTTTTTTGTCGATTTTATGAAAAATTTTTTTTCGGCGGCAAAAAGCGGTTGACATCTTTCGCGGGAGAGCTTATAATAACATACTGTATCATTATGTTCATAATGCGTTTTTCTGCCGTTTCGGAAGATCTTACGGCCCGAACGGACAGGCCCGCTTTCCTTATAGTATAGCGCAAATGCGTCCGCTTGTAAAGGGGAAAACGGAAAATTTCGGACATTTCGATTTTTATCGATGAAAAGATATACTCGGTAGATCGCCAAATGATAACATCATTATAAGGAGTTATTTGACGGATGAACTTACCAATCTACAAGTACGGCAAAGTCGAAAGAAGAAAGTTCGGCACGATCAACGAGGTCATCGACATTCCCGACCTCGTCGAGATCCAGAAGGAAAGCTATGATTCCTTCGTCAATGAGGGCATCTCCGAGATCTTCGAAGATTACTCTCCCATCACCGACTTCTCCGATCACTTCGAGCTGTATTTTCTCTCGCACGAATTCGGGAAATCGGCCAAGTACGACGAGAAAGAGTGCCGCAACCGCGATGCTACCTATGCCCTGCCGCTGCGGGTCAAGGTCCGCCTCGTCAACAAGGTGAAAGGGGACATCCTCGAGCAGGACGTCTTTATGGGCGATTTCCCCCTCATGACGGAGAACGGGTCCTTTATCATCAACGGCGCGGAGCGCGTCATCGTCTCACAGCTCGTCCGTTCCCCCGGCGTCAACAACGTTGCCGAGACGGACAAGACGGGCAAGCAGATCTACGAGACGACGGTCATCCCCAACCGCGGGGCATGGCTCGAATTCAAGCAGGATCCCTCGGGCATTCTTTGGGTGAGCGTGGACAGGCGCAGAAAGCTGACGGCGACCGTCCTTCTCCGTGCGCTCGGGTTCGGCTCCAACCGTGCCCTCGAGGAGCTCTTCGGCGGGAACAAGATGATCGCCGCCACCATCGAGAGGGACGAGAAGGAGAATCCGCCCATCCGCTCCGAATCGGACGGCCTCATCGCCCTCTACAGAAGGCTGCGCCCCGGCGAAGTCCCCACAGAGGAATCCGTCCGCCAGCACCTCAACATGCTCTTCTTCGATCCGAGAAGGTACGACGTCGTCAAGGTGGGACGGTATAAGTTCAACAAGAAACTCAACCTCGCGTACCGCCTTCCCGGCTGCCGCGTCGCCGACGACATCATCGACCCCGCAACGGGCGAGGTCCTCGCGACCAAGGGGCAGACGGTCTCCGAAGAGCAGGCGCGCGCCATCCAGAACGCGGGCATCAACGAGATATACGTCCTCGTCAACGACCCGCAGGACGGCGAGATCCGCCACAAGATCATCGCAAACAACACGGTCGACTTTGCCGCTCTTTCGGACAAGGACACCAAGGCGCTCGGCATCTTAAAGACCGTCTATTATCCCAACTTCGTCTTTTCGAAACAGCTCGCCGAGGCGTGCAATACCATGTCGCCCGAGGAAGTCGCCGAACAATATAAAGAGCAGATCAATGCGGTCTACTTTACGAGGGAGAGCGACCCCGAGGCCGACGAAAAGCAGGAAGAAAAGCGCAACCGCGAGAAGAGAAGGGAGAACCGCGTCAAGTTCGTCAATGCCTGCAAGCTCTTCCACGAGATCCTTGCGCGTACGCCCTATTCGCAGGACCCGAACGCGCCCGTCGACCTCGAAAAGCAGGACCTCATCGCAGGCCTTCTGACGTCCGAAGAGCGCAAGCTCATCAAGCCGCTCGCCGAAAAGCTCTGCCATAAGTGCATCACGGTGGACGACGTCGTCGCGGCCGTCTCGACCAACCTCGACCTCTGCTACGGGATCGGCTCCATCGACGAGATCGACCACCTCGGCAACCGCCGCGTGCGTTCGGTCGGCGAACTTCTCCAGAATCAGCTCCGCATCGGCATGTCGAGGCTCGAACGTCTCATCAAGGAGCGCATGGCGACGGCCGACCCGCAGGAGATCACGCCTTCCTCCCTCATCAACGTGCGGCCCATTTCGGCGGTCATCCGCGAATTCTTCGGCTCCTCGCAGCTCTCGCAGTTCATGGACCAGACCAACCCCATCGCCGAGCTCACCCACAAGAGAAAGCTCTCCGCGCTCGGCCCCGGCGGCCTCAACCGCGACAGGGCGACCTTCGAAGTCCGCGACGTTCACCACTCCCACTACGGGCGCATGTGCCCCATAGAGACCCCCGAAGGCCAGAACATCGGCCTCATCTCCTCGCTCGCGACCTTCAGTAAGGTCAACGAGTTCGGGTTCATCATGTCCCCCTACAGAAAGGTGGACAAGGCGACGGGCGTCGTCACCGACCACGTTGACTATCTGACGGCCGACGAAGAGGACAGATACGTCGTCGCACAGGCCAACGAGCCCCTCGACGAGAACGGCCGTTTCGTGCATGCCCGCGTCGGCTGCCGCCACAGGGAACTCATCACCGAGATGCCCCGCGAGACCATCGACTACATGGACGTGAGCCCCAAGCAGCTCGTCTCCGTCGCGACGGCCCTCATTCCCTTCCTTGAAAACGACGATACCAACCGTGCGCTCATGGGCTCCAACATGCAGCGGCAGGCAGTGCCCCTTCTGACGACGGAGAGCTCCATCGTCGCGACGGGCATCGAGGCCGCGATCGCACGCGACTCGGGCGTCATCGTCAGGGCCAAGGCCGCAGGTACGGCCGTCGCCGTCGCGTCCGACAGGATCGTCATCCGCGAGGACAGCGGCTATGAAACGGAATATAAGTTAAAGAAATTCGAACGCTCCAACCAAGGGACCTGCCTCAACCAGAGGCCCATCATCTCCACGGGCGACAGGGTCGAAAAGGACGAGATCATCGCGGACGGTCCCTCCACGAAGGACGGCGAGCTTGCCCTCGGCAAGAACATCCTCGTCGGATTCATGGAATGGGAGGGCTACAACTACGAGGACGCGATCCTCATCTCCGAAAAGCTCGTGCAGGACGACGTCTTTACTTCCATCCACATCGAGGAGTATGAGACGGAGGCCCGCGATACCAAGCTCGGCGAGGAAGAGATCACGCGCGACATCCCCAACGTCGGCGACGACGCTTTGAAGGACCTCGACGAGGACGGCATCGTCCGCATCGGCGCGGAAGTGCAGAGCGGCGACATCCTCGTCGGCAAAGTGACCCCCAAGGGCGAGACCGAACTCACCCCCGAGGAGCGGCTGCTCCGCGCCATCTTCGGCGAGAAGTCGAGGGAAGTGCGCGACACCTCTCTCCGCGTTCCCCACGGGGAGGGCGGCATCGTCGTGGACGTCAAGGTCTTTACCCGCGAGAACAAGGACGAACTCTCTCCCGGCGTCAATAAACTTGTGCGCGTCTATATCGCGCAGAAGAGAAAGATACAGGTCGGCGACAAGATGGCGGGCCGCCACGGCAACAAGGGCGTCATCTCACGCGTTCTGCCGCAGAGCGACATGCCCTTCCTTCCCGACGGCACGCCCCTCCAGATCCTTCTCAATCCCTTGGGCGTTCCTTCCCGTATGAACATCGGGCAGGTGCTTGAAGTCCACCTCGGCTATGTCTGCCGCCAGCTCGGCTGGAAGATCGCGACGCCTGTCTTTGACGGCGCGACCGAGAAGGACATCGAACAGCTCTTCAAGGAGAACAATCTCTTCAATCCCGAAGGACAGGTGGACGGAAAGTTTCAGGTGTTCGACGGACGGACGGGCGAACCCTTCGAGAACAGGGTCACGATCGGTATCATGTATATGATCAAGCTCATCCACCTCGTCGACGACAAGATCCACGCCCGTTCCATCGGCCCCTACAGTATGGTCACGCAGCAGCCGCTCGGCGGCAAGGCGCAGTTCGGCGGACAGCGTTTCGGCGAAATGGAAGTCTGGGCCCTCGAGGCATACGGCGCCGCGCACATCCTGCAGGAGATCCTGACCGTCAAATCGGATGACATCGTCGGGCGCGTCAAGACGTATGAGAGCATCGTCAAGGGCAATAATATCTCCGAACCCGGTATCCCCGAGGCCTTCAAGGTGCTCCTGAAGGAACTCCAGTCCCTTGCCCTCGACGTCAAGGTCCTCACGGAGAACAACGAAGAACTCATCATCCGCGAGTTCGACGACGACGACAAAGAGGACGACCGCAGGAACGCGCCGCAGGACGACGCAGAGGAGCTCGACTTCAGCCTTCCCGACGAGGACGAAGAGGACGATTCGCTCGGCTCCATCTTCGACGAGGCGGGCGACGACGAGGATTTCGTCTCCAAAGAGGTATTCGGGGACGAAGAGGCAGACGACGACATGGACGACATCGACGAGTCGGGATTCTCCGATCTCTTCGGCGACGATGACGACGACAACAACGACTAATCAGGAGGGAAGTGATAAGTTATGTACGAATTAAACGATTTTAACAGCATTCAGATCAGCATCGCGTCCCCCGAAAAGATCAGGGAATGGTCTTACGGCGAAGTCACAAAGCCCGAGACGATCAACTATCGTACCCAGAAACCCGAGCGGGACGGCCTCTTCTGCGAGAAGATCTTCGGCCCGACCAAGGACTGGGAATGCCACTGCGGCAAATACAAGCGCATCCGCTATAAGGGCATCATCTGCGAGAAGTGCGGCGTCGAAGTCACCCGCGCAAAGGTCAGAAGGGAGAGGATGGGCCACATCGAGCTCGCCGCGCCCGTCTCCCACATCTGGTACTTCCGCGGCATCCCTTCCAAGATCGGGCTTCTGCTCGACATGGGCCCCAAGCCCCTCGAGCATGTCATCTACTTTGCCGAATACGTCGTTCTCGACCCCGGCACGACGGGGCTCGAATACAAGCAGGTCATCGGCGAGAAACAGCTCCGCGAGATCGAGGAGACGCTCGGCGACTCCTCCGTCACGGGCCTCAAAGTGGGCATCGGCGCGGAGGCCGTCAGAGAACTGCTGCAGGCCGTCGATCTCGACAAGGAGAGCGAGGAATGCAAGCAGATCATCGAGAAGAACGAATCGGGCCCCAAGCGCGTCAAGGCGATCAAGCGGCTCGAGATCATCGAGGCCTTCCGCAAGAGCGGCAACAGGCCCGAATGGATGGTCCTCACCGTCCTTCCCGTCATTCCGCCCGACCTTCGTCCCATGGTCCAGCTCGACGGCGGCAGATTCGCCTCGTCCGACCTCAACGACCTCTACAGAAGGGTCATCAACAGGAATAACCGCCTCAAGAAGATGATCGAGATCGGCGCGCCCGAGATGATCATCCGCAACGAGAAGCGCATGCTGCAGGAGGCCGTGGACGCCCTCATCGACAACGGCAAGAAGGGCAAACCGCTCACGGGTCCCTCGTCGAGGGAACTCAAGTCCCTCTCGGGGCTCCTCCGCGGCAAGCAGGGCAGATTCCGCCAGAACCTTCTCGGCAAGCGCGTCGACTATTCGGGCCGTTCGGTCATCGTCGTCGGCCCCGAGCTCAAGATCTATCAGTGCGGCCTTCCCAAGGAAATGGCCATCGAGCTCTTCAAGCCCTTCGTCATGAAACGGCTCGTCGAGACCAACAAGTGCCACAACATCAAGAGCGCGAAGCGGACCGTCGAAAAGGGCAAGGACTTCGTCTGGGACGTCCTTGAGGAAGTCATCAAGGAGCACCCCGTCCTTCTCAACCGTGCGCCCACACTGCACCGTCTCTCCATTCAGGCGTTTGAGCCCGTCCTCATCGAGGGCAGGGCAATCAAGATCTCGCCGCTCGTCTGCGGCCCCTTCAATGCCGACTTCGACGGCGACCAGATGGCCGTCCACCTTCCGCTTTCCATCGAGGCGCAGGCCGAGGCAAGATTTTTGATGCTCTCCGCGAACAACATCTTAAAGCTCGCGGACGGCAAGTCGGTCATGAGCCCCACGCAGGACATGATCATCGGCGCCTACTATCTCACCATCCTGAGAAGGGAAGAGGGGCAGAAGTACAACGAGCTCTGCCGTCCCGACGAGAACGGAGAAGTGTACGTTCCCCCGATCTATGCCTCCTTCGACGAGGCGCTCATGAGCTATCAGCTCAAGGATATCCACTGTCAGGACGAGATCTACGTCCGCCGCACGGTCGAACTGCCCGAGAAATTCGACAGTCTGCCTCTTCCCTATGAGAAGGAATACGCGCGCGACGAGATCGTTCCCAACAACGGCATCCGCGGCAAGGTCACCGTGCTCCGCGACGCCAAGACGGGCAAAATGACCGTGACGGGCGTCATCAAGACGACGGTCGGCCGCATCATCTACAACGACGGCATGCCGCAGGACCTCGAGTTCGTCAAGCGCGAAAAGCCCGAGGACTACCTCAAATTGGAGCTCTCCACCGAGTTCATCGGCAATGCCCGCGCCATCGGCAAGAAACATCTGTCCCGCATCGTCGAGGCATGTTTCAAGACGGGTTATGCGCCCAAGGCGTCCGCCGTGCTCGACGCCATCAAGGAGAGGGGATACAAGTATTCCACACTTGCGGCGCTCACGACTTCGGTCTTTGACATGAAGATCCCCGAGGAGAAGGAACAGATCGTCTCCGACGCCGAATCGCAGGTCGCCCTCATCGAAAAGAAGTTCAACCGCGGTCTCCTTCGCGAGAACGAGAGATACGAGGCCGTCATCAAGGTCTGGGACAACGCGACCAACGACGTCGCGGAGATCCTCAAAAAGCAGGGCGATTCCGACAAGTTCAACCCCATCTGGATGATGGCGGATTCTGGCGCCCGCGGCTCCATCGACCAGATCAAACAGCTCTCGGGCATGCGCGGCCTCATGGTCAACCCGCAGGGCAAGAAGATAGAGGTCCCCGTCAAGAGCTGTTTCAGAAACGGCCTCTCCGTGCTCGAGTACTTCATCTCCTCGCACGGCGGCAGAAAGGGCCTCGCGGATACCGCCCTCAAGACGGCCGACTCGGGCTACCTCACAAGGCGTCTCGTCGACGTCTCGCAGGACGTCATCGTGCGCGAAGAGGATTGCTCGGCGGGCAAGATGCCGCGCGGGACGCTCCTCAAGGCCATCTACGGCGATAAGGGCAACCTCATCGAGAGCCTTGCGGACCGCCTGACGGGCAGATTTGTCGCCGAGGACGTCACCGACGAGGAGGGCAACGTGCTCGTCGCCGTCAACCAGATGGTCTCCGAGTCCATGGCGAAGAAGATCGCCGCGAGCCCCAAGTATGCGGAGAGGGGCGTGTATATCCGCTCCATCCTCACCTGCAATACCCGCTACGGCGTCTGCGCGAAGTGCTACGGCAAGAACATGGCCACGACCCTTCCCATTCAGGTCGGCGAGGCCGTCGGCGTCATCGCGGCGCAGTCTATCGGCGAACCCGGCACGCAGCTCACCATGCGTACCTTCCACACGGGCGGCATCGCCGCGACCGAGGACATCACCCAAGGTCTGCCCCGTGTCGAAGAGCTCTTCGAGGCGAGAAAGCCCAAGGGTGTCGCGACCATCTGCGAGTTCTCGGGCGTCGTCACCGTGGACAATTCCGACAATTTGCAGCACGTCATCGTCAACGACGAAAAGACGGGCGAAAAGCTCAAGGATTACGAACTTCCCTTCAATGCCGCCCTCAAGGTGCAGACGGGGGACAAGGTCGAGCCCGGCACGCAGCTCAACGCAGGTTCCATCAACCCGCAGGACATCATCCGCGTCAAGGGCGTCAAGGGCGTGCAGGACTATATCCTCGAACAGGTGCAGTCCGTCTACCGTTCACAGGGCGTCGAGATCAACGATAAGCACATCGAGATCATCGTCAGACAGATGCTGAGGAAGGTCCGCATCGAGAATGCGGGCACCACGGATATGCTCCCCGGCCAGCTCGTCGACATGTTCACCTTCGAGGAACAGAATGAAAAGACGATCATGGCGGGCGGCGTTCCCGCAACGGCAAAGAGGGTGCTGCTCTCCATCACGAAGGCCTCCCTCGCGACGGACAGTTTCCTCTCCGCCGCCTCCTTCCAGGAGACGTCGAGGGTGCTCACCGAGGCCGCCATCGGGACCAAGAAGGACCCGCTCATCGGCCTCAAGGAGAACGTCATCATCGGCAAGCTCATCCCCGCGGGCACGGGCCTCAAGGATTACAAGAACGTCTCCGTCTCGGCAACGGGCGGGTACCGCGACCTTGCGATCGAGGAGACGGCCGCCGCCTCCGCCGACGAGGCATAAGTAAGAATGTGAAGGATCCCTCTCTTCGGAGAGGGATCTTTTTGGATCTCCGCCCCGCCCGCTCATCCTGAGGGAGCGTAGCGACCGAAGGATCCCCTTAAACGAAGTCCGACAATGACCGTCGGGATCCTTCGCTGCGCTCTGAATGACGCATTGTCGGGGCGCCTGCCCCGTGCCCCGCGTCATCCTGAGCCGCCGCCAAAGGCGGCGTGTCGAAGGATCCCCTCAAACGAAGTCCGCCCGTTTGTCGGGATCCTTCGCTGCGCTCTGAATGACGCATTGTCGGGGCGCCTGTCCCGTGCCCCGCCCGCCCTTTGACAACTTTTCAAAAAAAATTTTTATTTTTTTCCAACAAAAGGGGCAGGCTGTGCGTTATATGGGTGAAAAGACCAAAACGGAGGAATTCAAAATGAAAAAAATCATCACTGCGATCCTTGCAGGGACGTTGGCACTTTCGGTCGGAGCGGTCGCCGTCGGCTGCGACCTCGGCCTCAACAGCGGCAAAAAGCCCGACAGCGAAAAATCGGACATCCTCTCCGCGCCCGAATCGGTGTACGGCGTCGGCGCCGTGACGACGGCAAAGCTCCTCATGGAGACCGAGGCCGAGGCAAAGCCCCTTGCGGCCGTCCTCGCGGATGAAACGCCCGCCGCCCCCGACAGCGCCCCCGACACGGCGCCTGAAACAACTCCCGATACCACGCCCGACACGACGCCCGACACGACGCCTGAAACAACTCCCGATACCACGCCCGACACGGCTCCCGACTACAGCCTTCCCGAGAGCGGCAACACGTCCACGGACAAGGCGCAGGGCGAGGCGGAGACTTTCAACAAGTACTTCTCCATGCTTGAAGGGTTCCTCGAGAAGGGTGCGACGACGTCGACCGTCAGCGCGAACGATTCGAACGACCCCGCGCTCGCGGCCTATCCCAACAAGCTCGTCGTCAAGGGCAAGAATGAACTCGGCGAAGAAAATGTCCATACCATGTACTATGCCGAGGAAAAGCTCGCATCTTTCAACGACCGAGACCTCGACGACGACTACGACGACGATGACGACGAGGAATTCAAGACCGTCGACGCATGGTCCCTCGAGGGCGTGTTCGAGATGGGAACGGACGCGGACGGCACGCCGCTCTATTACTACATGACGGGCTCCCGCCGCGTCGAGACGGAGACAGAGGGCAGAGAGACGGAAGAGAAGAGCGAACTCATCATCCGCGCCTATGCCGACAAGACGGACAAGAACAACTTCGTCATGATGAAACACGAGACGGAGACCGAGAGCGGCGGCAAAGACGCCGAATCGGAGACGGAATACGTCTATTCCGTCTATCGGAACGGCAGACTGACGGAATCGACGTCCGTGGATCTCGAGACGGAAAATTCCGAGGCAGAATATGAGCTCGAATACGTCAAGGACGGCGTGAGAAGTTCCTATGAGATCGAGCGCATCGAGCGTGGCGGAAAGGTTTGGCTCGAGGTCGAATACAACATCGGCGGAGACAGGGGCAAGTTCGTCATCGTCCGCGACGCCGACGGCAACTTCGACTATAAGTACACGCAGAACAGCGCGGACGACAGATATTTCGGCCGTTTCGACGATTAACGATTGACAACGCTCCCCCGCGGTGATAAAATTTGACTGATCCAAAAGCGGAGGCGGGGCAGTGTCACTCGACGAACAATTACAAAAGCTCGCGGCAGGGGAAATGTCGGCGTTCGATGAGCTGTATGAGGAGACGAAAGGGACGGTTTTCTATATCGCCCTTTCTATCCTCGGCGACAGATCCCTTGCCGAGGATGTGATGCAGAACTGCTATCTCAAGGTCCTTCGCTATGCGGGGAATTACAGGGCAGGGACGAACGCGGCGGCATGGATCGCCAAGATCGCCAAAAACGAGGCGATCGACCTCAGGCGCAAGCGCAAGAGAGAGCACCTCGTCGATACGGCGGAGAGCGAAACCCTCTTCCCGACATATGAGATGGACGCCTCTCCCCGCCTCGTCGACCTCGCCCGCTCCGTTCTGAAGGACGGAGAATTTGCCGTCGTCATGCTCGTCGCAGAGGGGTATAAGCGGAGAGAGATCTCCAAGATGCTCTCCATTCCTCTGCCCACCGTCACATGGAAGTACCACAACGCCGTCAAAAAACTCAAGCACGCATTGGAAAACTGAGGCCTGCCGTGAAAGAAGATATCATCGAAAAGCTCCGCGAGGAGGCACAACAGAATATCCCCGACGTGCGGGAAAGGGTCTATGCGGCCGTGCGGGAAAACGCTGTTTCTCCCGACCCCGAAGGGGAAGTCTTGGTTCGGACCCGCAAAAAGGGGCTGCTCTGGGCGGCGGCCGCCCTTCTCGTCCTGCTCATCGCGGCCGCGCTCCTCGGGTTTTTCCTTTGGAACGGCGATGCGGCGGGCTCCTTCAAGATCGTCGTCAGCATCAATCCCTCGGTGGAATTTACCCTCGACGGCGGGAAAGTCTCCGCGACCCGCTCGCTCAACAAGGACGCCGCCGTGCTCCTCAAGGACGAGGACTTCACGGGCGACACGGCCGAAGAGGCCGTTCTCCGCTTTGCCGAACTTGCGGACAGCAAGCATCTCATCGGCGCCGACGGCATCCGCATCCGCGTCGAAGGCGGGCAGAACGTCCTTACGGGCATCCGCAGCTCGCTCGCAAACAGGTACAGCCAATATTCCGTCTCGGATATGGACGACGCCGCCTTCTCTCAACTCTTCGAGAGCTACAACGAGAGCGAGATGGGGGACTTCGAAGATTGGCTCGAGCGTGAATTCGACGGCCGCCGCTCTCAGTTCGAGGCAGAAGTCTATGCCCTTCTCGAAAGTTATGAGGGGGACCTCTCCGCCCTCGACACTTCCGACCCTGACGGCGTCGCGGCCTTCAACGCAAAGTATCTGCGCCTCGGCGAGGACCTGACCTTTGAGGACGGGGACGAGCGCAAGGGGGAGCTCCTTTCGGAATTTTCCGAGCTGAAAACGCGGCTCGGGCGCAACCCCGAACGCATGCTCGACGAGCTCTTCAAGGAGTTCATCGACGAGATCGAGGACGTCTATGAGGACCGTTTTTCTTCCCCCTCGGATGACGACGATGACGACGATGATGACGATGACGACGATGACGACGACGATGACGACGACTGATTGACTGGCGCGGCCTGCAATTGAAAACATAAAAAAGCACACAAACTCTTGACAAACGGAGAATTGTGTGCTACAATAAAGGCACAACAAGGGTTGACCCTGCATAGCGGTCAGCTCCAGAGTATTATTCCAATAGAATAACCGCCGTAGCTTGGTCGCAATGGGCGGTTATTTTTTTGTGCGTTTGACCGCGATGTATTCGATCTTTTCGATGAGATCGTTGAGACGTTTCAGTTCCTCAACGAGCTGCATGAGAAGCTCAATGATCTGGTTCATACGCGCCACCTCCTTTGTTGGAAATATCCTTTGACATTCCCCCCTAAAGGAGCCAACCGCCGGGCAGGGGCCCTTGTTGCTTGTGTTCATTATAACATAATGAATGTGTATTGTCAATAGATCCCGTAGGTCTAATGGGATCCTTCGGGCTTCGCCCTCAGAATGACGCATTATTGCCCTCCCCCGTTGAAGGGGGAGGGGTAGGGGCGGGGGTTGCCCTCGCTGACAATGCGTCAT
>CANREC010000015.1 GCA_947629535.1 uncultured Clostridia bacterium
CATCAACGACGGCGAGCATGTGGTGACCGGCACCATTTACACCGACCTGGCGGCGTCGTGGGGGACATCGGCGGGCTCGCGGCCAGCCTCTACATGCGGGGGATCTCCTGCATTCAGATCCCGACGACTCTCCTTGCGCAGGTCGACAGCTCCGTCGGCGGCAAGACAGCCATCGATTTTTGCGGCGTGAAGAACCTCATCGGGACGTTCCATCAGCCGATGTACGTCTTTGCCGACCCGACCTTTCTCAACACCCTGCCGGAGCGGGAGATCCGCTGCGGTCTCGGCGAGATCGTAAAGCATGCCGCGCTCAGCGCTCCGCTCTTCGATCTGCTCACCGAAAACATGGAACGGCTCTTCGATCTGAAGTTTCTCGCCCAGCTCGTTCCCGAAAATATCGCGATCAAGGCAAACATCGTGCAAAGGGACCCCAACGAAACGGGCCTCCGCCGCTGTCTCAACCTCGGCCATACGACGGGCCACGCGATCGAACTGACCGAAAAGACGCTTTCCCACGGCGAGTGCGTGCTCCTCGGCCTTCTGTATGAGGAGCGTCTTGCCCGCAAACATCTCGGGACGGACAATGCCTACCTCGACGGGCTCGACGCGCTCATCTATCGCGTCCTCACGAGGGATGCAAGGGAGATCGACGTCGGATCGGCCGCCCGCCTCGCCCTGCTCGACAAGAAGAATACGGGGAAGGGCGTCACCCTCGCCGTGCCCGTGAAGAAGGGCGAATTTGCCCTTTTAGAGCTCGCCTACGACGATTATGTGCGTGAGCTGAAGGAAATAAGGGAGACGCTATGAAACTCGCCGTCATCGGCAAGGACGTGTCGAAATCGGACAGTCGCGCCATCCATAATTTTATTCTGGCCCGTTTCGGCCGCGCATGCACCTATGACAAGGTCAGCATCCTGCCCGAACAGTTTGAGGAGAGGGCCGAAGAGCTCTTTCGGGAGTACGACGGGTTCAACGTCACCATTCCCTTCAAGGAGAGGATCATCCCTTACCTGAGCGGGCTTGAGGGCGACGCAAGGGCCTTCGGTGCGGTCAATACCGTCCTCTCGGGGACCAAGCGCGGGTACAACACGGACGGCTACGGTTTCTTGCTCATGCTCGGGAATGCGGGCGTGGAAGTCAGGAATGCCTCTTATCTCGTCCTCGGCGCGGGGGGAGCGGGCCGCAGCTGCATCAAAAAGCTCTGTGAAGGCGGCGCCCACGTCAGCGTCTATGAACGCGATCCCGCCCGTCTTAAGGCAGTTTTTGATGAATTCGGCGGCTTCACGGCCCTTTCCGAGGTACCAGAGCGGGACTTCGACGTCATTCTGAACTGTACGGGCGTCGGCATGCATGCGACGGAGGGGCAGACCCCCGAGATCTCCTTTGCGGGGAACAGGGCGCCCGTCGGAGAGAAACTTTTATCCCGCTGCGGCACGGCCGTCGATCTCATCTATGTGCCGAAGGAATCGAAATTTTTGGAGATCGCCCGCCTTCTCGGCAAGAGAACGCTCAACGGCGCGGCGATGCTCTTTTATCAGGCCTACATGGCCGATTGCATCTACTTGGACAGGGATGCGGACAGCGAAGAAGCAAAAATGCTTTGGAAAGCATACAGCGAGGAGATATAATGAAATTTTTGGTGCTGAACGGCGTCAATCTAAATCTGACGGGAAAGAGGGAAAAGGACGTTTACGGCGGAGAAACGCTCGAGGAGATCAACAGAGAGCTCGAGGCATTCGTGGAGGGCAAGGGGCACTTTGTGGATTTCGTCCAGAGCAACTTCGAAGGGGAGATCTGCACGCAGATCCAGAGGGCGGAAGGCGTCTATGACGGCATTGTCCTCAACGCGGGCGCCTTTACCCATTATAGCTATGCCATCCGCGACGCCATTGCGAGCGTTTCGGTCCCCGTCATCGAAGTCCACATGTCGAACGTGCACGCGCGGGAGGAATTCCGCCACAGATCCGTCCTCACGGAAGTGTGTAAAGGGGAGATCTTGGGGTTCGGCAAATACAGCTATCTTTTGGCTTTGGAGGGCCTCATGCTATGAATATCGTCTTGTGCGGCATGATGGGAGTGGGAAAATCGAGCGTCGGCATCCGCATCGCCGAACAGACGGGGAGACGTTGGTATGATACGGACATCGTCATCTCCGACCGTCACGGCAGGATCTCGGACATCTTCGAGTACTACGGAGAGGCGCATTTCCGCGCGCTCGAGACGGAAGTCGTCAGGGAGCTTGCGGAGATGGACGGGCTCGTCATCTCGACGGGCGGCGGCCTCGTTCTGAAACCCGAGAACAATGAACTTCTCAAGCAGAAGGGCAAGATCTTTTTCATGCGGGCAAGTTTTGAGACGCTGCTCTCCCGCGTCCGCGCGGATGAGACGCGCCCGCTTCTCAAAAACAACGGCAAGGTCGCGGAAAAGCTCGGCGAGCTCCTCTCCGAACGCATGCCCGTCTATGAGGCGGTCGCGGACTACATCGTCGACACGGACGACAAGTCCGTCGAGGCCATCGCGGAAGAGATCGTCCGCCTCACGGAGAAAGCATGAGGGCCTTGGTCACGGGCGGAACGCGCGGCATCGGTCTCGCCGTCTGCCGCCTTCTCTCTGAGAGGGGAGCCCAAGTCACAGCGCTCTATTCCTCGGACGAGGCCGCGGCGGAGAGGGCAAAAGCGCTCTTGCCCGCCGTGGAATTTATCAGGGCGGACGTCTCAAACGAGGCGCAGGTGAGCGCTGTTTTTTCGCGGCTTGAAACGCTCGACTGGCTCGTCAACAATGCGGGCATCGCGCTCTGGCGTCAGGTGCAGGACACTTCCCTTTCCGAGTGGGAGCGCGTCATGGCCGTCAACGCGGGCGGAACGTTCCTCTGCTCCAAGTACGCCGTCTTGAAGATGCTCTCGCGGGGCGGCGCGATCGTCAACGTTTCCTCCGTCTGGGGGGAATGCGGCGGGAGCTGTGAGAGCGCCTATTCCGCCTCAAAAGGAGCCGTCATCTCCTTCACGAAGGCGCTTGCAAAGGAGCTCGCACCCGCGGGCATCACCGTCAACTGCGTCTCCCCCGGGGTCATCGATACCGAGATGAACGCCCGCCTCTCGGATGAGGACAGGCGCTCCCTCTGCGAAGAGATCCCGCTCATGCGGTTCGGGACCCCCGAAGAGGTCGCCCGCGCCGTCCTGTGCCTTCTCGAAAACCGCTATGTGACGGGGCACATCCTCGGCGTAAACGGCGGATTTTGCATTTAGAATAGTACTATGTCACACATAATAATCGATTTATGTCTGACATAATACTAAAAATAATCGATTTTTGAAAAAATTTCCTTAAAAAAAGAGGATTTTTTTCTTTTTTTGCGTAATAACTTGTGATGAAAAATTCTTCTTACCAAGAAATGAAGGAAAAAACCTATCAAAAGGAAAAGATGTTCCTGTCTCCCTACGCGGTCCATTCGGAAAATTCCCGCGGGCGGGAGAGGGAGGAAGAGCCCTGTCCCATGCGGACGGACTTCCAGCGGGACAGGGACCGCATCATCTATTCCAAATCCTTTCTGCGACTCAAGAACAAGACGCAGGTCTTTTTCGCGCCCGACGGCGACCACTACATGTCCCGTCTCACGCACACGCTCGACGTCTCGCAGATCGCCCGCTCGCTCGCCAGATGCCTCTCCCTCAACGAGGACCTTGCGGAGGCCATCGCGCTCGGGCATGACCTCGGCCACACGCCTTTCGGCCACATCGGCGAGCGCGTCCTTGCCTCTCTGAACCCTGCGGGATTCAAGCACAACGAGCAGTCCCTGCGCGTCGTGGACAAGCTCGAAAAGGACGGAAAGGGGCTCAACCTCACCTATGAGGTGCGCAGCGGCATTCTCAACCACACGCCCGCGGGCAAGCCCGAGACGCTCGAGGCCGAAGTCGTACGGTATGCCGATCTCATCGCATACATCAATCACGACATCGAGGACGCCATCCGTGCGGGATATCTGACGGCGGACGCCCTTCCGCAGGACGCCGTCGCCCAATTCGGACGGCACACATCCGAGCGCATCAACACCGCCATTACGGACATTTGGCGCGAGTCGGAGGGCAAACCCTATGTGCGCATGTCTGCCGAAAAGGACAAGGCGCTCTCCGAGCTCCGCGCCTTCATGTTCGAGCACGTCTATGAACGGGCGAACAAGCTCATTCAGGAGAGTGCGGAGCGCATGCTCAGGGCCCTGTATACATATTTCATGGAAAAGCCGTCCGAACTTCCCGTTCTCTATCTCGAAACGGCCAAGTCCGATCTTCCCCGCGCCGTCTGCGATTATCTTTCGTCCATGACCGACCGCTATGCCATCGATCTCTTTCAGCGGCTGTTCGTGCCGAAAGAGGGGAGCGTATGATGCAGGACTTCGGCGCATTCATCCGCACGCTCAAGGACAGGAACGACATCGTCGACGTCATCGGCTCCTACATGAAACTCGAGCGGCGCGGCTACCAATATTGGGCCTGCTGTCCCTTTCATCACGAGAAAACGCCTTCCTTCGCCATCAATTCGGCGGACAAATACTACCACTGTTTCGGCTGCGGAAAGTCGGGGGACGTCATCTCCTTCGTGAAGGAGTACGAGAACGTCGACTTCAATCAGGCCGTCCAGATCCTTGCGGCCCGTGCGGGGCTCGAAGTTCCCGCCCGCGACGACAAGTCCGCCGAGGAAGTCCTTCTCAAGAAGAAGAAACGGGACAGGCTCCTCGCCCTCATGAAGGACGCCGCCCGCTACTATCTCAATACCCTCTATTCGGGCCGTGCGCAGGAATATCTCGATTACCTTGAAAAGCGGGAGATCGCGCCCTCGACGGCGCGGCGGTTCGGCCTCGGCGCCTCGCTCGACTACAACGGCCTTCCCGCATATCTCTTGGCGCAGGGCTATACGCCCGAAGAATGCGTCGAGAGCGGCGCATGCGGCAGGACGCGGGAGGGGAAACTCTATGACGCCGAAGCGGGCCGTCTCATCATTCCCATCATCAACAACGTCGACGAGGTGATCGCCTTCGGCGGCCGCCTTCTTAAAAAGGACCCCAACCGCGGCAAGTATGTCAATACCCGCGAGACGATGCTCTTCGACAAGCGCAAAAACCTCTTCAACATCAATCTCGTCAAGCGGGAGAAGAGGGCGGGCGGCCTCGCGGGCCTCATCATCCTCGAGGGATACATGGACGTCATTTCCCTCTATCAGGCAGGGTTCAAGAACGTCGTCGCGAGCATGGGAACTTCGCTCACCAAGGAGCAGGTCCGCCTCGCCAAGCGGTATTCGGAGAATATCTTCATCAGTTACGACGGCGACGCGGCGGGGCAGTCGGGCAATCTGCGCGGCCTCAAGCTCCTCGAAAACGAGGGCGTCAAGATACGGGTCGTGCCCCTCACGGGCGGTCTCGATCCCGATGACGTCGTCCGTCGGCAAGGCGCAGAGGGCTACCAAAAGTGCCTCGACGCCGCAATGCCCCTCATCGATTTCCGCATCTATGCCGCGAGGAGCAAGTACGACCTCAAAAAGACGGACGAGCTCAGGGAATTTATCCGCGAGGCGCTCTCCATCGTGCGCGATTCGGAGAGCGAGACGGAGCGGGAGGAACTTCTCAAGAGCATCTCCCGTGACAGCGGCGTGAGCCTCGGCGCTCTTCAGCGCGACCTCGACCATCTTCCCGAAAGCAAGGAAGAGACGGTCTTTCCCGCTCCCAAACGGGAGGAAGAGGGCAGCGCCGTCAAGGCCGCGCGGTTCGTCCTCTGCGCCTGTCTCCTCAGCCGTCCCTATGCCGCGGAGTTCGACCTTTCTTCCCTCGATTGGGAGAACGACGAGCACAAGACCATCGCCGATTTCGTCATGCGCGAGCGGCAGAACGGAAGGGTCCGTGCGAGCGGCATCTTTGACTTCCTTCCCGAGAGCGGGGAGATCGAAAAGATCCTGAATCTCGACTTCGGCGACAATTTAGAGGGCGAACATGCCGAAAAGTACTTCCGCGACTGCGTCGGCATCCTGCAAAAGAGCATGTACGCACGCAAGATCGCCGAGGAACGGGAGGCATTCAACGCGGCCCAAAGCAGCGAAGAGAAGAGGGAGATCCTTCTCCGCATCGACACATATACCAAGAAGATGAAAAACATAGGAGGCATGGCATGATTTCCGACGAAAAATTTAATGAGATCATAGAAAGTTTATCTGCGGGATACCGCATGAAGGGGAGCATTTCGACGAATCAGCTCTGCAACGAGCTCGAAAAGTACGATCTCTCCCCGCAGCAATACGACCAGATCTACAAATCCCTTCCCGACCTCGGCATCAGCATCTTCGACGAGGACGAACGGGACAAGGAGCTCCTCGAACAGGCGCTCTCCGACATCGGTCTCGACGACCCCGTCAAGATGTACTTAAAGGACATCGGACGGGTCCCGCTCCTCTCGGGCGACGAGGAGATCGAGCTTGCAAAGCGCATGCAGGAAGGGGATGAAGAGGCCAAAAACCGTCTCTCGGAGGCCAATCTCCGTCTTGTCGTCTCCATTGCGAAGAGATATGTCGGAAGAGGCATGCTCTTCCTCGACCTCATTCAGGAGGGCAATCTCGGCCTCATGAAGGCCGTCGAGAAGTTTGACTACCAAAAGGGATTCAAGTTCTCCACCTACGCCACATGGTGGATCCGACAGTCCATCACCCGCGCCATCGCCGATCAGGCGAGGACGATCAGGATCCCCGTCCACATGGTAGAGACCATCAACAAGCTCACGCGCGTCTCCCGCATGCTCCTTCAGGAGAACGGAAGGGAGCCCACGCCAGAGGAGATCGCCGACGCCATGGGCATCGACGTCGCGCGGGTCAGGGAGATCCAGAAGATCGCGCAGGACCCCGTGTCGCTCGAGACGCCCATCGGCGAGGAAGAGGATTCCCACCTCGGCGACTTCATCGAGGACGACAAGACGCAGACCCCCGGCGACAGCGTCGCCTTCATCATGCTCAAGGAGCAGCTTCTGAGCGTGCTCGATACGCTTACCCCCCGCGAAGAGAAGGTCCTTCGGCTCCGCTACGGCATCGACGACGGCAAGCCCCGCACCCTCGAGGAAGTCGGCAAGGAATTCAACGTCACGCGTGAACGCATCCGCCAGATCGAGGCGAAGGCGCTCCGCAAGCTCCGCCATCCCTCGAGGAGCAAGAAACTGAAGGACTTCCTCGACTGATGAGAGAGCGCATCGCGCATATCTGCTCCCTGCTCCCCAAGACGGGGGTCTTTGCCGACGTCGGTTGCGACCACGGCTACATGGCCGCGTACATGCTCGAAAATGGCCTGTGCGAGCGGGCGTACATCTCGGACATCAGCGCGGAGAGCCTCAGGAAGGCGGAGACCCTTCTGAAGGCCTACATCGAAGAGGGCAGATGCGTCCCCGTCGTCTGCGACGGCCTTGACGGCCTTCCGAGACCCTGCGACTTTGTCCTCATTGCGGGGATGGGCGGCGAGGAGATCGTCAAAATTTTAGAGCGGGCCTACATTCCGCCGCGCTTTCTCTTCCAGCCCATGAAGAATGCTGAAAAACTGCGCCGCTTTCTCGTCCTTGCGGGGGCGAGGATAGAGCGGGACTTCACCTTTTCGGAGAGGGATCGACGGCGCAAGTACTACGATATCATCTCGGGAACTGCCGCGGTCGGGGACGTCTATACGGAGCGGGAGTTCCGTTTCGGGCGGGACAATCTCAACGGGAACTCGCCCTATCCCTTCCTCTTCTATGCGAAAGAGGAACTTGAAAAGACAGAGGCGCGGCTTGCCCTCGTACGGGAGGGGAAGGCACGCGCGGCGCTCATGCAGCGCAAGAGAGAACTGGAGGAAGCCATCGATGAAGCTCAAAGAAATCTATGAGATCGTGGACGGGATCGCCCCGTTCATCCTCTCGAAGGAATACATGGCCAAGGGCATGCACGACAACAGCGGCGTGATTTTGGACTGCGGACGGGACGTCACTGGGGTCCTGTTCTCCCTCGACCTCACCCCCCAAGCTGTGAAGGAGGCCCAAAAGGCGGGGGCGAACCTCATCATCACGCACCATCCCGCGATCTGGGACGGTGTCATGCGCATCACGCCCGAGGATACGCCCGCGCTCTTCGGATGCGTCAAAGAAGGCATCTCCGTCCTCTCCGCCCATCTCAATCTGGATGCGGCGAAGGGGGGCATCGACGAGAGCCTGATGCGCGGCCTCGGCGGGAAGGAGCCCGCCGCCGTCATGGAAGAGCTCTCCTGCGGCGGCTACGGAAGGGTGTATGACGTTTCACCCTGCTCCCTTGCCGATTTTTCTGCCCGCGCGCAAGAGACGTTCCAGACAGATAAGCTCGTCGTTTACGGGGAGAGGGACGTGAGGCGCGTCGCGAGTTTTTGCGGCGGCGGGTTCACCTACAGCGCCATCGCGTTTGCGCTCGGCCACGGCGCGGACACTCTCGTCACATCGGACGGAAAGCACCACATCATTCTGGAGGCCGCGGAGAAGGGGCTGAACGTCCTGCATTTTACCCACTACGCCTCCGAAAACTACGGATTTTCCCGCTTTGCGGAAACAATAAAAAATAAAATCGGGCTGCCCTGCACGTTCTATACGGACAGGCGGTTCCTGTAAGGAGTAAGAAATGGCTGCATTGCAAGAATTGTTGGAATATCAGAAACTCGACGGAGAACTCAGAAAGATCGAGCTCGAACTCAACGCCACCGAGGAAAAGAAGAAACTCAACCAGGCCAAGGCCGTCATGCGGAATGCGGAGATGCGCATCGCCGCAGAGGACAAACGTGCGCTGGAGCTCAGGGCCTTCCGCGACAGTCTCACCGCCCGCGTGGATGAGATGAGCAAGATGATCGCCGAATATTCGGACGTCGAGGAGATCGTCGAGGGCGGCGGCGACGTCGCTTTCTACAAGAAGAGCGCCCAACAGCTCATGGAAAAGCTCCGCTCCCTCAAGCAGGAGCTCAATAAGATGCTTGCCGAGATCGAACAGCTCACTGCCGAGTACAAGAAACTCATGGAGCAGGGCAAGCAGATGAACAAGCAGAAGAAGGAGTATGCGGAGAAGTTCAAGGAGATCCAGTCGCAGTACACGGACAGAGTGGACGAGCTCAACAAAAAGATGGAAGAGACGGCCAAGAACATCCCCGCCGACATCCTCGAGCGCTACCGCCAGAAACGCAAGGAGAAGATCTTCCCCGTTCTCGTGCCTCTCGCGGGAGACATGTGCGTATGCGGCATGGACCTTCCGCTTGCCCAGCGCAACCGTCTCGCGGGCGGCAACGTCATAGAGTGCGAGAACTGCCACCGTTTCATCTACAAAAAGTAAGCAAGGAGATCTGCGGACGCATAAAATGAGGTATGCAATCTTTGCTTGCCGAAATTTCTCTGCCGTCCATCCGTCATAACGCCGAATATTTCGGGAAAGGCTCTCCGCTCATCGCCGTCGTCAAGGACGACGCCTACGGGCACGGTGCGGAGGAAGTCGCTCTCGCCCTGCACAATACCGCCTCCTCCTTTGCGGTTGCGACCGTAAAGGAGGGGGTTTCTTTGCGCATTGCAGGCGTCACGGAGGACATTCTCATCCTTACCCCGCCCATGACGGAGGAAGAGGGCGTGCGCCTTCTTGCTTACGGCCTCACGGCATCTGTCACGTCCTTTCCCGCGCTCCGCCTCTTGGAGCGGGCGGCGGAGAGGGCAGGAACCGTCCCGCGCGTCCACCTCGCCGTCAACACGGGCATGAACCGCTACGGTTTCGGCACGGAGGATGTCAAGAGGGCCGTGCGCCGCATAAAAGACATGGATCTTCTGCTCGAAGGCGTCTTTTCCCACTACTTTTTGGCCGAAAACGACGGAGCGCGCAAGGGGCAGGACGTCCTCTTTTCTCGGGCCGTATCCGAGACGAAGGAGATGTTCCCCGATTGCATCTCCCACATCGCCGCAACGGGCTCCGCAGCGGAGAGTTCGCATGACGCCGTCCGCGTCGGCCTCGGGCTGTACGGTTATCTCCCGTCGGGGGGCTCGGGACCGCTGCACCGTGCGATGAAGGTCTATGCCTACGTTTCCAACAGCTGCGTGCAGACGGGAGAGGGGATCGGTTACGGATTCAAGCAGGGGGACTTCGGAAAACTGCATACGCTCCGCATGGGCTACGGCGACGGTTTCTTCCGCGAGGGGCATGAGACCATCCTCGGCAAGCTCTGCATGGACGCCGCGATCGTGGCAGGGAGCGCGGAATTCAACCAAAAAGTTCTCGTCGCCGACGACTTTGAAGGATATGCCCGCGCACACGGCACGTCCGTCTATGAGGCCCTCGTCCGCCTCTCCTCCAAGGCCGTGAAAGAATATCTCCGCTGAGATCTCCCCCATAGGGGACGAGCCCGAACTTGCGGGGGAAAAGGGTTTCCGATCGCGTCACCCTGAGCTTGTCGAAGGGTCACCGCGTTTTTGGTTTTCCTTTTGGGTAGCCGGAGAAGGCGGCCCATGCCCGCCTTTCTTTCGTTCCCGTGGTTGGGGGAAATTTCGATTCTGCATTCCGAAGAACTTGACACTCATCTTCCAAACGGCTATAATGGAATATGGGCAGTTATGTCCGCGGAGAGAAAAATGCTCAACGAAAGACCGAAAAAACAGAAGGATCATTCCGATCCGACAAAATGGCAGATGTTTTGGCGGGTGCAGAAGGAATGCTGGCGGCGCATGGTCACGCCATATCTCATGTATCTTTTCATGAGTTTGCTCCTCTTGTCTGCCCAAGCCATCGTCCCCGACGATAACAATGCCCTCGAGATCGTTCTCGGCGTTGTCTGCATCTTGGGCGGGGCCTTTTTCAATGCCCACCTCATGTATCACACGGGCGTATTTCATTATGATAACTACCTGACGGGCGAAGTCCATAGGCGGAATGCACGTTTCGGCATCCACTCGGGGGGAGACCACCGTCCCGAGCGGGAATTCCGTCCTTGGAAGGGATTCTACATCGGCTTTCTCGTAGGCATCCCCGTCATTGTCTTTGGCGTGCTCGCTCACTTTTTCTACAGCGTCGCAAGCATCTTCTTCATCATGTTTGCGGGTTGGGCCATCGCTCCAATCGCATGGATCGGCGGCACCGTCGAGGGCGGCGGCTTGGTGGCCGACCCGCTCTGGTCGCTCCTCTTCGTCCTTCTGCCCGTCCTCGTCAGCGGCGTTGCCTATCTTGTGGGCGCCTATGTCGAGAAGAGAAGGAAGGCGGCCGCAAGCGAGCGCGATGAGGCCGTCAAGGCGGCGGGGAAGAAATGAGGATCATCGCAGGCAGACACAGGGGGAAACTTCTGTCAACATTCGAGGGTACGGAGATCCGTCCCACGCCCGACCGCGTCAAGGAATCGCTCTTCCAGATCCTGTCGGGGGATCTCATCGGCGCAAGGGTCCTCGATCTCTTTGCGGGCAGCGGAGCGCTCGGCCTCGAATGCCTCTCACGGGGGGCGCGTGAGGCCGTATTCAACGACAGCGGGAAGGAGAGCCTCGCCCTCATCAAAAAAAACCTCTCCGCCTGCAAGGAGACGGGGAAGGTCTACGGCCTCGATTTTTCGGCCTGCCTCAAGACGGTCACGGGGCAGTTCGATCTCATCTTTTGCGATCCGCCTTACCGTCTTGACCTCTCCAAGGAGATCGCCGAGCTCATCTGCCGCCGCGAACTTCTCAGCGAAGGCGGGCTCATCGTGTACGAGAGCGAGCGGGAGATCCCCGTCCCCGAAGGCTTTGACCTTGCCGATAAGCGGGAGTACGGAAGAGTGAAAATATTCCTTTTCAAGAGGAGACATCCATGAAAAAATGCGTCTTTGCGGGCACGTTCGACCCCTTTACCGTCGGACATGCCGATACCGTCAAGAAGAGCCTCATGCTCTTCGACGAAGTCGTCATCGCCGTCGCGGAGAATCGGCGGAAACAGACAATGTTTTCCGCAGAACAGCGTGCGGAGATGATCCGTGAGGTCTACCGCAACGAGCCGCGCGTCCGCGTCCTCATCTGGGACGGGGCGATCGTCGGCCTTCTTCGCAAAGAGGGGACGCCCTTCTATGTCCGCGGCGTCAGGAATGCCGTGGACTGCGCCTACGAGACGGACGACTTCTATGCCTCGAAGGACCTCTTCCCTGACCTCGTCACGCTCTTCCTTCCTGCGGAACAGGACCGCACGCACATCTCTTCCACACTTGTAAAAAACGCGATCGCCTTCGGGACGCCGTACGAAAACTACGTTCCCGCGGCAGTCTATGACTATATCGGGAGAAACCAAAATGTTTCAAAGACAAATCGAAATTCCGACCTTTGAGGAGATCCGTTCCGAACAGCCGCTCTCCAAGGAACTCGCCGCGATCAAAAAGGAGCGGGACGAGCTCGCCAAGGCAGTCATCGCGGGAAAGAGCGACAAACTCCTTCTCATCATCGGCCCGTGCTCGGCGCATGAGAGCGCACCCGTCCTCGAATACGTCAAGCGGCTCGGGGAACTCAATGAGAAAGTAAAGGATAAGATCGTCATCGTGCCCCGCGTCTATACGGCCAAACCGAGGACGCGCGGCGTCGGGTACAAGGGCATGTTCAACCAACCCGATCCCGAACACAAAGAGGACACCTTAAAGGGCATCCGCACCATCCGTTCCCTTCTGCTCAACGTGATCGGGGAGAGCGGGCTTTCCGCCGCAGACGAGATGCTCTATCCTGAGAACTATGCCTACGTCGAGGACCTTCTGACGTACGTTGCCGTGGGCGCAAGGTCGAGCGAGAACCAGATGCACAGGCTCGTCTCGAGCGGCATCGAGCTCCCCGTCGGGATCAAAAATTCCACGGGCGGGTCCATTCCCGTGCTCATCAATTCCATCTTTGCCGCCCAGAGCGCGCAGGTGTTCAAGTATCACAACTGGCAGGTCGCGACAAGCGGCAATCCCTATGCCCACGCCGTTCTCCGCGGAAGGGTCGATAACTACGGCAACGACATTCCCAACTATCACTATGAGACGGTGATGCAGGTCGTCGAAGGGTATCGCAATACCGAAGGGGGGCTCAAGAATCCCGCCGTCATCATCGACGCCAACCATTCCAATTCGGGCAAGCGCTACCGCCAGCAGATCCGCATCGTCGAGGAAGTCCTTCAGAACCGCATCTATGACGCCGATTTCAAGAAGATCGTCAAGGGATTCATGATCGAGAGTTTCCTCGTCGAGGGCTGTCAGGAACACGACGTCGTTTTCGGGAAATCTATCACCGACCCCTGTCTCGGATGGGAGGACACAGAAAAACTTATCCTCGACATTGCCGAGAAAGCGTGAGGAGAAGTTATGTTTAAGATGTACGCGACGGAGGAAGAGCGGGCGGCGGACATGCCCAAGGAGACGAACAAAGTCAGCTGTCTCGGGCCAGAGGGCAGTTATTCACAGCTTGCCGCAGCGAGCCTCTGTAAGGGAAAAGAGATCGTTCTTTGCCGCAGCTTTGCGGAGTCCGTCTCCATTCTGCTTGCGGGCGGAACGGACTACGCCGTTCTTCCCGTCGAAAATTCCCTGAACGGCGGGATCCTGCCCGTTTTAGACCTGCTCGCCGAGGCAGATATCTTCGGCGACGAGGAATATTTGCTCGGCATCGACCACCGCCTTGCGATGAAGGAGGGGGTGAAACGGGAGGACATCGATACCGTCTGTTCCCATGAACAGGCGCTCGGCCAGTGTACGGAATATCTCAAGAAGAATTTCCCGCAGGCGACGCTGCTTTCCACTTCCTCTACGACGGAAAGTCTCAGATGCCTCAACGATCATACGGCGGGCATCGTGGGCGCACACGTCAGGAAGGCGGGGATGGTCCTCTCGGAAGAGAATATCGCCGACAACAAGCAAAATTTCACGCGCTTTCTCAGAGTGAGAAGGGGAGAGCCCTCCCTCGAGAAACAGAGCGCGATGGTATTTCTCTGTGCCGTTTGCGCCCACAGACCGGGCGCACTTCTCGGCATTCTGAAGATCTTTCAGCGTTACGGCCTGAATCTGACGCGCATCGACTCGAGACCGTTGAAGGAGAGTTTCGGGCAGTACCGCTTTTTCATCGAATTTGCGGGCGACGTGACGAACGAGCGCGTCCGCTCCGCCCTCAAGGACGTCTCCTTCTACTGCGACCAGTACAAACTCATCGGCGCCTATATGTGATCGTTTTCTCAGAGGATGGGGAAAAGCGATGTTGCCCCAAAGCAGAGGACGCCCGCAAGGACGCCCTGCGCGAATTTGACCGCGACGAAGGGGAGCGCCTTCACGCCCGTGCGGGAGAGAAAGGCGATCTGCTGTACGAGCACGCACATTCCCCCGAAGGTCACGAGAAAGGAGCACATCGCCGCAGAGAGCGGGGAGGGCGTGACGGAAAAGGCCTTGCAGCCTGCCGTCATTTCCATGAGCCCGCGCAACATTCCCGCCCCAAAGGGGGACATCGGCGGCAAGAGGGAGAGGAGCATCTCCGAAAAGGCGTAGAAGAGCGCGATCGCTCCGCCCACGCACAGAATAGAGATCACCGACCCGTACAGGCTGTCATAGAGGGCGTTTCCGTCGCGGAGCAAGAGGGCGGAAGAGTTTTTCGGCGTCTTGGCCGAAAAGCGCATCAAAAAACAGACGCCCCACACGGCGGCATAGTGGCAGAGGAGCATCGTCCACCCGAGCGCGGGCGAGGCAAACATCCCGCTACCGACCGCACCCACGAGGAACATCGGCCCCGTCGTCGAGGCAAGGCACGCGAGACGGAACCGTTCGCTCTCATCGATGCGTCCGCTCTCCCATAGGTCGAGGACCGTCCTCGCGCCCACGGGATAGCCCGAGACCGCGGAGAGCAGCGCGGCGCATCCCCCCGCGCCCGAGATCCTGAACACCTTCGAAAAGAGGGGCGAGAGCTTTTCAGACGCCTTTCCGTAAAGCGAAAGACGCGTGATGAGCGCCGTCAAAAAGAGAAAGGGGAAGGTCGCGGGCAGGACGCAGACCGCCCAGAGCGAGATGCCGTCCAGGATGCTCTTCCCGTACCTTGCGGGCGATATGAGCAGACAGACCATCGCAAAGACCACGGGCAGGGCGGCAAGCGCGGAACGCAGATATTTTCTCGGGACCATGCTGAAATATACGTCGGAAAGAGGAGAAATATGAAAAAAACTTTGGGTCTCGCGCTCGGCGCGGGCGGCGCGAGAGGGGTCGCGCATATCGGCTTTTTGCAGGCCCTCGACGAGGACGGGCTCCGTCCCGATTTCGTCACGGGCTGTTCGATGGGGGCCATCGTCGGCGCCCTGTACTGCGCGGGCATCTCTCCCCTGAAGATGAAGGAGAGGGCGCTCTCCCTCAAGATGGGCGACCTCGCCGCTCTCAATCTCTCTCCCTTCCGCCAAAACGGCCTCATGCAGATGAAAAAGGCGAGGAAGATCGTCCTTGAGCTCATGGGCGGAGAGAAGGACTTCACCTCTCTTGAGATCCCCTTTGCATGCGTTGCGACCGACCTCATCGGCGGCAAGAGCGTGACGCTCGACAGCGGTAACGTCATCGATGCGGCGCTCGCCTCGGGTTCCATCCCGGGGGTGTTTACGCCCGCCTCATTCGGGGAATATCCCATGCTTGTGGACGGCTGTATCACAGAGCGCGTTCCCTCGCGTGCACTCTATGAGATGGGGGCGGAAGTCATCGTTGCGGTGGACGTCCTCGGCGATCTCATCACCGATCGGGAACCGACGGGCAAGCTCCTCAATACCGTGCTCCGCGTCATCGATATCATGGATACCCGCGCCACCCGCAGCAAGCGGCTGATGCGCAGTCATGTCTCTCTTTGGCTCGAACCCGACCTTGGCGACATGGACCAATACAGGATGAAGGACCTCGATCTTGCCTACAAAAAGGGGTACGAACTCGGCAAGAAAAAATCCGAAAAAATCAAACATATGTTAGGATAAACGCATGGATCTCTTTGATTTTAACGACAATGAAGAAAGGGCCAAACCGCTTGCGGAGCGCATGCGTGCCTCCTCGTTCAAGGACTTTGTGGGGCAGAGCCACATCGTCGCGGAGGGCTCTCTCCTCCGCCGCGCCATTTCGCTCGACAGGCTTGGCAGCTGCATCTTCTGGGGCCCGCCCGGTTGCGGAAAGACGACGCTCGCCAACATCATCGCCGCACAGACGAACGGCGATTTCATCAAACTGAATGCCGTAAGTTCGGGCGTCGCAGACGTCAAAAAGGCCGTCGAGACGGCGCGGAACAACCTCAAGATGTACGGCAAGCGGACCTATCTCATGCTCGACGAATGCCACCGTTTCAGCAAGACGCAGTCCGATTCACTCCTGCCCGCCATCGAACAGGGCACTATTCTCTTCATTGGCTCCACGACGGAGAATCCGTACGCGTCCATGACGCCTGCGATCGTCTCAAGGTGCCGCGTATTCGAGTTCCTTCCCCTGACGACGGAAGAGATCCGCGGGGCGCTCGTCAAGGCGCTGGCGGATAAGCGGAAGGGACTTGGGAGCTACGGCGCCGCCGTCGACGGGGACGCCCTCGACCACATCGCGCTCACCGCTGCGGGAGATCTTCGGACGGCCTACAATGCCCTCGAGCTCGCCGTGTTGACGACCCCGCCCGACGCAGAGGGCAAAGTGCATGTGACCCTTTCCGACGCCGAACAGTCCATTCAGCGCAAGGCCCTCAGCTATAACGAAGATTTATATTACGACATCCTTTCGGCTTTCTGCAAATCCCTTCGGGGGAGCGACGCCGACGCCGCGCTCTACTATGCCTTCCGTCTCATTGAAGGGGGATGCGACCCGCTCCTTGTCATCCGACGTCTCATCGCGCATTCGGCCGAAGATGTGGGCATGTCCGACCCGCGTGCGCTCCTCATGGCCACAGCCGCGCTCACGGCCTTTCAGAATATGGGGGCGCCCGAGGGCTTTCTCCCGCTTACCGAGGCCATTATTTATGTCTGTGAGACGGAGAAGAGCAATTCCGTCGTCATGGCCAAGGACGCCGCTATTCGGGCCGCCAAGGAGAGCAAGGATGACGATATCCCCAAATACCTGCGCGACAACTCGTTCGGCAGCAAGGAAATGAAGGCCGAAAGCGCAAACTATAAATACCCGCACAACTACGGCGGCTGGGTGAAACAGCAGTACTTGCCCGATTCGCTGAAGGACGCCGTTTTCTACCATCCGTCCGATAAGGGCTATGAGGCCGAAGTCAGAAAGATCCGAGAAAGAAAGGGGAAACACTGAATAAAAGTCAGAAAATCATCAAAAAAAGACGCAGCCAAAGCCGCGTCTTTTCGTATGGAAGAATGATTCAGTGCGAAGCAGCGAACATCCAGATGAACAGTCCGACGGCGACGGCCGCGAGGACAACGAGCGACCCGATCGTAAAAAATTTGACGAGCTGATTGTGTTTCGCCTCTTCCTTTTGGATCGTAAGGATCTCTGTAGAGCGCTCTCTTGCCGCGCGGTCGCCTTCCGCGATCTCCTTATAGCAGACTGCGGGATCGATCTCGGGCCAATTCGTTTTCTTGCTCTGCCGCATGAAGTTTTTCGCCGTTGTTATGGCCAAAGAGAGTTTGTTCAAGGAACTGCCCGTCGCCGTAGAGAGGGCGTCCATGAGGGCATGGTATTCAGTTTCTGCATTTCTCCTTGCATTTTGAATGGCATATTCTCTGCTACAGGAAAGGTTGACAGTATACGTTGCCGTTTTGTTTTCGTCGGCATAGTAGACGATCTCCAGTTTATATAGGACAGAGGGGTTGATCCTCGTCACGGGTGCTTGACCTACGCCGATCCCGACGCCTCCTGCCCCGAATATCCCGCCAACCACCGTCTGTGGACTGACAAAGGAAGAAGGGCCGTTGTTGCCGATGTTGAGCGCGATGATGTTTTCATACGGACAGACAAACTGTTCCGCCCCGTCCCAGAAAAACCCGATGACTGCCCTTTTTTGATCGGAGAAAAATTCCACGAGCAAGTCGGGTTGAAGGCGGAAGTGGGTCGTGTATCCTCTTTCGTCGACGGCTTTGTCGAATTCGGCCGAGGCGGCCTCAAAGAGCTCTGCCGAGCGGCGATTTCTGCCATAAGAGAAGGAGACATATCCGTTGTCTGAATCAGGTTTTGCGGGCGAGACGGAATTCTTGGAGCGGAAGGGCTTTCTGAATTTTAGTTTCGGCGGCTGAATGGGCGCAGATGGCTGTTCAGCGTCGATGGAATCGTTCAACAGGTAATCGAAAGAGACGCCGAAGAGCTCTGCGATCGCCTTGAGTTTGTCGAGTTCCGGATCGTTGATGCCCGATTCCCATTTATAAATTGACTGACGGGAAACGCCGAGCTTGTCTGCCAGTTCTTCCTGCGACATGTTGCACTGTTTTCTCAAAAGTTGCAATTTTTGATATGTTTTCATGGTTTCATTGTATCACAGAGCGCTGCTTTATGCAAGGATTTACGGTTTACATGTTGTAAACCATGAGTTTACATTTTGTTTTGAACGGCCCATTTTCAATAACACGATGGTAAATGTCCCGATGATCTCACGATGAATGCCTTGATGATCTCACGATGAATGTCTTGATGATCTCACGATGAATGCCTTGATCATGTCACGGGACTGCTCCCTTTATGTCATCCTGAGCTTGTCGAAGGATCTCCGCATTCCCTCAAAGGGCACGCCGCGTGGGTGTGCCCGAATTTCTTATTTCAAAAGGGTAAACGTTTCATCAAGAGATTTTCTCTTCTTTTCGCGCAGTCCATAGCCCTCCTTGGGATAGCCGACCGCAACGACGTGGGGGATATGTCGCTCCTTTTTGAAACCGAGCAGCTCGCGAAGTCTCTTCTCGTCCCGTGCGCCCAAAATGCAGGTGCCGAGCCCCGCCGCCTCTGCCGCAAGGATGAGATGGGCCGTCAAAAGGCCCAAATCGTTCTTGATATAGGTATTTTCTCTGAAAATTGAACCGAATTTCATGATCCCGCCGCTCGTATCTTCGGCAACGACGATGAGGGCCTTTGCGCTTGAGGCGAACTTGTTCATGCCCATCGGCTGAACGGCCTTTGCGAATTCTGGCAGTTTATCTCCCATGACGGCGATGAGTTGCCACGGCTGTGCATTGCAGGCGGAAGGGGAAAGCAGGGCAATTCTGCAAACTTCCCTTATCAATTCCTCATCGACTTCCCTGTCCGAAAATTCTCGGCAGCTCTGCCTGTGCAAGTATAGTTCTTCAATGTCAGAAAGTTCCATATATTTATCTCCTTTGATCGATGATTTTAATTTTTTTAAGAAATTTTTTTATCTCAAATATGTATATCCCAACTTATTATTGGTTCATTTCGAGCAATTCTTCACAGAGGCCGATATAAAATTCATATACGCGTTCCCGTTTTTTCTTGTTCCGCGAGAGCCCGATGATCTCCGAGTGGGAGGCCTTTTCGTTGAGGCAGTTCCCACGATAATCGGCGAAACGGGAGGATCCCACCGTGACAATGCCGTCCGATTCTCCTTCCTTGCAATGGCGGGAGAGGAGAAGGGGGATGCTCAAGAGAAAATCATCCTTACAGCTCTCGATGGCGGAGGAGAAACTTTGGCAGTATACGCCGTCGAGCCCGCCTTTGGAGTGGGCGATGAAATGAACCTTTTCTGCTCCCGTCTCCGCGAGGATCTTTTCGGTAAACGCTTTCAGCTGTGCGGCATTGTTTTCGATCGTGCCGAACCCGTCCGTGTCGGCGGTGAACACGGAAGATCCTGCCTTTTTGAGCCTTTTTTCGATCCCGCCGAAGGCCTTGAAGAACAGGAACTCCTTTACGATGATCCCATGTACTAAAATAATGGGATAATCATTCATCTCAAGAAAAGGGCACGCCGCGTGGGCGTGCCCGAACTTTTTACTTTGAAAGAGAAAGTTTTGCTTTTTCGACGACGTTGTCGACGGTGAAACCGAACTTCTCAAACAGCTTGGGAGCGGGGCCGCTCGCGCCGAAGGAGTTCATCGCGACGATCTCGCCCTTGTCGCCCGCGTATTTGTACCAGCTGTACGGGCTGCCCGCCTCGACGCAGACGCGCGCCTTGACGGAGGAAGGAAGAACGCTCTCCTTGTATCGTGCGCTCTGTTTTTCAAATTCTTCAAAGCAGGGCATGGAGACGACGCGGGCCCGGACGCCCTCTTCGGCAAGTTTCGCCTTGGCTTTGACGCAGAGCTCGACTTCGGAACCGCTCGCAATAAGAAGGACATCGGGTTTTCCGTTGCAGTCCTCGAGCACATAGCCGCCCTTGAGGGCAGCAAGTCCGCTGTTTTCATATTGGGGAAGATTCTGCCGCGTGAGAACGAGTGCCGTAGGAGCCGTCCCTGTGAGGGCGGAGATCCATGCTGCCGCAGTCTCTTTGCCGTCTGCGGGACGGTAGACCTTCATGTTGGGGATGGAGCGGAGCGCGATGAGCTGTTCGACGGGCTCATGCGTGGGGCCGTCCTCGCCGACGCCGATGCTGTCATGGGTCAAAATGTAGACGACGGGAATGTTCATGAGCGCGGAGAGCCGCATCGCGTGCTTGCAGTAGTCGGAGAAGATAAAGAACGTGGAGCAGTACGCATGGATGCCGCCGTGGAGCTGCATGCCGTTGGCGATGGCCGCCATCGCGTGCTCACGGATGCCGAAGTGCATATTTCTTCCCTCGTAGGAGCCGGGTGCAAAGTCGCCGTAGGTGATGCTCTCGGTATCCTTCATGTTGGAGAGATTGGAGGGAGCAAGGTCTGCGCTGCCGCCCATGAGAGAGGGGACGAGCGCGGCGATCTTCTGCAGGACTTGCGCCGAGGTCTGGCGGGTCGCCATGGGCTTTTCAAACTTGAAGAGGTCCTCGCATGCCGCGAGATCGGCGATCTCGCCCTTCATGGCCGCTTTATACTCCTTGGCGAGTTCGGGATAGGCCTTTTCGTATTCGGCAAACATGGCCTTCCAAGCGCGTTCCTTTCTGGCGCCGCGGCGTCCTGCCGTCTTGCAGTGCTTGAGAACTTCCTCTGGCACCTCGAAGGGAGCGCAGGTCCAGCCGAGCTTTTCCTTCGTTTTCTGAAGATTTTCCTCGCCGAGAGGGGAGCCGTGGCACTTATGAGAGCCCTCGAGGGGGGTGCCGTAGCCGATCTTGGTCTTGCAGATGATGATCGTGGGGTGCTTGAGGTCCTTCTGTGCCTTGCGGATGGCATTGCCGAGCATGAGCACATTGTCGGGATTTTTGACAAGATCGACCTTCAACACCTGCCAGTTCTGCGCCTTGAAACGGGCCGCGACGTCCTCTTTGAAGGTGATGTCGGTATTGCCCTCGATCGTGATGTCGTTGTCGTCATAGAAAAGGATGAGCTTGCCGAGCTCGTGCGTCCCCGCAAAGGAGCAGGCCTCGTAGGAGATGCCTTCCTCAAGACAGCCGTCGCCGCAGAGTGCATAGGTGAAGTGGTCAACGACGGGGAATCCTTCGCGGTTGAATTTTGCCGCGAGGTGCGCCTCGGCGACCGCCATGCCGACGGCGTTTGCGATGCCCTGACCGAGAGGGCCCGTCGTCGTCTCGATGCCCGTGGTGTGGCCGTATTCGGGATGCCCGGGGGTTTTAGAGCCGAGCTGACGGAAGTTCTTGAGGTCCTCGACCGTGAGGCCGAACCCATAGAGGTAGAGGAGCGAATAGTTGAGCATGGAGCCGTGGCCCGCAGAGAGGACAAAACGGTCTCTATCGTCCCACTTGGGGTCCTTATTGTTGAACTTCAAAAAGTTCTGCCAAAGCGTATAGGCGATAGGGGCGGAGCCCAAGGGGAGCCCGGGGTGGCCCGAATTTGCCTTCTGGATGGCCTCCGCCGAAAGGATGCGGATGGCATTGATCGTCGTCTGTTTCATGATTTATTTCTCCTTATTTTGTTTTTAATGATGAATATTTGCCTGTTTTCATAGTACTATGTCACGCATAGTACTGTATTTAAGGCGATTTTTGATTATTTCAACGGGTCCGTTTCCAAAAAATCATACTTTTTCAGGAATCCGTACAGCTCCTGTTTCATTGCGGCCGTACCGCCGACGGAATTCGATTCGAGGTTGAGCGGCATGATGGGCTCATGCAAACTCATCCTGAGGAGCGCCCAGCCGTTGCCGTGGGCGAGATCGAAGTTGGCCCGCACGCCCTCATAATTGCTCGGAGCGACGGAGAGGTAGGGCGTCGCCTTTACATATTCCATGAAGTCTGCAAGCACATTCGCGCCCAATGTCTTGAAGTCGGCGTTCGGCTTGAACTTTATGCGGATCTCCTCGGCCTCAATGGGCTCGGGAAGGTCGGCGATCATTTCGTCGAGGTCGCCCTTTTTGGCGAGCGCGATGAGGAGCCTCGTCACAAGATAGGCTCCGTCGTCAAGGAAGTAATTTTCCTTGAGCGCCGCATGACCGCTCGTCTCGATGGCGAGAGGGGAATATTGCCCCTCGGCATTGAGACGCTTGCTCTCGTTGATGACGTTCTTATAGCCCCGCTTGAAACGGTGATGGATGCCGCCGCGGCGCTCGATGAACTGCGTCAGCCCGTCGCTCGTGACGGAGTCTGTGACGATCGTTGCCCCCGCCTTTTCTTCCAGAAGAATGGCCGAAATGAGGGCGATGAGGCGGTTGCGGTTGATCTCCTCGCCGCTCTTGGAGACGGCGCCCGCCCTGTCGACGTCGGTATCGAAGATGATGCCGAAATCAGCATGGTGTTCCTTTACGGCCGAACAGACGGAATCCATGGCCGTCTCGTTTTCGGGATTGGGGATATGGTTGGGGAAGGACCCGTCGGGTTCAAGAAACTGCGATCCCTCCGTATCCGCGCCGAGGGGTTTCAGAACGAGGTCGACATAGAATCCGCCCGCGCCGTTCCCCGCGTCCACGAGGATCTTTTTGCCCTTTAGGGGCTCCTTTTTGCCTGTTTCGCGGCGGACCTTTTCAACGAGATCGGCGGCATATTTCTGAAGATAGGGCCTCTTTGCGACCGAACCTTTGCCGTCCGCCTCCACAAACGTCTCCGTTTCGGCGATGGTGAGGATCTTTTCGATGTCCTGACCCTCGAGCCCGCCGTCCTTCAGGAAGAACTTGAGCCCGTTTTTACGGTAGGGCAGATGGCTCGCCGTGATCATGATGGACGCCTGCGCCCCGAAATCGTCCTGAAGGAGCATGAACATCGAAGGCGTAGAGGATAGACCCGTCAGAATGACGTCGGACCCGCACGAAGTGATGGTCTCCGCAAGCCAGTCCTGGATGTCGCCGCAGGAGAGGCGTGAATCGTGCCCGATGGCGACAGTCGCCCCCGTGAGGCCGTGTTCGCGCTGCATCCAGACGCAGAAGGCCATGCCGATCGCCTTGACGGCCTCTTCCGTCAGCGTCGCGGGATCGTTCTCTGCCGCGATCGCCGTGCCGCGGACATCCGTCCCGTTTTTGAGTGAGAGATAATTTTTCAAATTCGCTTTTCCCCCCTTATAAGGAAAATTCATCAGCCTCTATTATACAGATATTTTCGGCGTTTTTCAAGCCTTTCAAGGAAAAAAGAAGGTAATTTCGCAAATTATCTTGCCAAGGGCGTGAATCTATGGTATAATGAATATAAATATACGGAGAGGAAAACGTTCATGTACAAATTTACATTGTCTACGGACTCCACATGCGACCTGTACCACGATTTCGTCGTGGAAAACGATATCAAGTTCGCACCGCTCACCTTTATGCTTGAAAAGGACGGCAATATCGAGGAATATCTCGACAACTTCACCGAATACGGCCAGTATGTCGATTTCTATAACAAACTCCGCCAAGGCTACATGCCCAAGACGAGCAAACTCAACTATGAGGCGCATTACGATCATTTCCTGAAAATGGCCCGCGAGGGCGCGAAGGACGTCGTCCACTTCACTATCTCCTCGGGGCTTGCGAACACTTGGGAGAATGCCGAACAGGCCGCGGCCGACGTCAAAAAGGATTTCCCCGACTTCCGCGTGTTCGTTGTCGATCCCTTGACCGCCACGGTGGGGCAGGGTGCCCTCGTCAGGAAGGCGCTCGAGTGCCGCAACAAGGGTATGACGGCGGAGGAGACGGCCGAATTTGTCAAGTCGCTCCGTCTCCACATCCAGCACTTCATCGTTGCCGACGATCTGCAGTTCTTAAAGCGCGGGGGAAGGATCTCCGCGGCCGCTGCCGCCGTCGGCGGCGTCCTCAAGGTCAAACCCATCATCGCGTTCGACAATGTCGGCAAGCTCGGCGTCATCGATAAGGTGATGGGAACGAAGAAGGCAATTTCCTACATCAAGCATAAGCTCGAGACCGAGGGCCCCGATCCCGAACACAACTATTGTTTCATCGTACATACCGACAATGAGCCCGTCGCAAACGAGCTTGCCGACTATGTGCGCGAGCGTTTCCGCATCGAGCCCTATGTGCAGATCATGGGTCCCGTCATCGGCGCCCACGTCGGCCCCGGCGCCTTCGCCCTCGGGTATCTCTCCAAGAGCCTCAGAAACACCTTCTGACCGTCCCGTTCCGAGGCTCCGCGCCTAAAAAATTCTGCCGCAACCCGTTTCAATCATTCGACAAATCAAAAAGGATATGGTATAATATACCATATCTTATTTTTTTCGGCCTATAGGAGCAAGAAATGGCAAAGAACGAACAGTTTGTATCGCAGATCGCCGACATCGAGACGGACTTCCCCCAATGGTATACGGACGTCGTCTTAAAGACAAAACTCGTCGACTACGGCCCCGTCAAGGGGACGATGGTCATCCGTCCCTACGGCTATGCGATCTGGGAAAATATCCAGCGCGAAATGGATGCGAGATTCAAGGCGGCCGGGGTGGAAAACGCCTACTTCCCGCTCCTCATCCCGATGTCCTTCATGACGAAGGAGGCCGAGCACGT
>CANREC010000016.1 GCA_947629535.1 uncultured Clostridia bacterium
CCCGCCCTTGCCCACCCCTTGAGGGGTGGGTGTCGAGCGTAGCGAGACGGAAGGGGTGTCATTCTATTTGGAGCACCCCTCCTCAGTCGCGCAAGGACAGCGCGACAGCTCCCCCCCCCTGAGGGGTGAAGCCTTCAAATCATGCATCTCCGTAGGTTCAATGGGATTCTTCGGGCTTTGCCCTCAGAATGAGCACAGGTCGCCCTCCCCCGTTGAAGGGGGAGGGGTAGGGGAGGGGGTTGTGTTTCGCCCCGCCCCTTGCCCACCCATCAAGGAGTGGGCAAGGGGCGCCAAGACCCTCTCCTTGGGAGGAGCCTTAAACAAAAATATCAAAGGAGGATCAATATGAAAAAGCTGTTACTTACATTGCTTGTTGCGTTTTGCGCGACGGTAGGGCTTGCGGGCCTCGCCGCATGCGACGACACGGGAAACGAGTATGTGATCGACGTGTCGTGCGGAGAGCACGGAAGTTATGCCCTGTCGGAAGAGGGGCCCTTCCGTGAGAATACTACGGTCACGCTGACCGTCACTCCCGACGAAAATTATATTGTGGATTCGGTCACGGTGAACGGGAAGGAAATCTCTCTGCTCGGGAACAAGTACATCATAAACGTCACGGAGGACAAGACGATCGTCATTGCATTCTGCGAGATCGTCTCCGACGAACCCGATGATCCCGCCCCCGAGAAGCCCGACGATACCAAGCCCGACGATACCAAACCCGACACTCCAAAGACGTGTGAGATCATCGTAAACTGCAGCTATGGCGGGAATTACGAACTTTCCAAGCAAGCCCCCTATACGTTGGGCGACGAAGTGACGCTTACGGTCACGCCGAATGCGGCGCATAACGTGAAGAGCGTAACGGTGAACGGCGCGGACGTGACAGAAGAGCTCGTCGGCGGCAAATACACCTTTACCCTCTCGGCGAACGTGGAAATTTCAATCGAATTTTCCGTCGTGCTCACCCGTGCCGCATATATCGGAACATGGACCTCGGTCGCGAGTTCCGAGACGCTCCCCGACGTCCTCGTCATCGGTGCGAGCAGCTTTACGTTCAACGAAAAGCCCTATCCTCTGATCGCGGCGGAGACAGGGTTCACTTTCACGGTGACGGCGAGCGGAGAGACCACACGCTACGCGCTCACGCTCGAAGAGGTGGGCGAAGAGAAATATATTCTCGTCCTGACTGTGACGACGACCGACGCGACCCTCACCGAGTACTGTACCAAGGACGGCGTGGACTATTCCGTTCCCTTCCCCGACAAATTATGGGGAGATTGGGATGCGGGCCCGTCGCGCTATCCCGTCTCGATCGACGACAGCAGTCTTACGATCGACGGCGAAAAGGCGGTCATCCTCTTCTACAATGCGCAGACAAAGACGTATATGTTTCTTTCGGGCGGCACACAATACACGCTTGTATGGAACGAGGAAGATGAGACATTCACTCTGACCGTCGTCGGCGACGAGACTTCCGCCGCCATCTACACGAGGGCTGTGCCTCTCGAAGAGCATCTCTTTACAGAGTTTGCAGGTAATTTCTACACGAACGGGGAGCACAGCGTTCAAATCGGAGAGAACGGCTCTTTCACCTTTGACGGAACGCTCTGCCATGTGTTCCCCATCGACAGCTCGGGCCAGATGAGCGGGTATAACTTCAAGCGCGGGAGCAAGCTGTGGCAGCTCTTCTCCGTGACGGAGAGCAGAGTGGAGATCTCAGACTATACGGATACGATCACCTGTTACAAGCTCACGGGAGATGAGGCTTATACCGTTTCCGTTACCTGCGGCGATAACGGCAGCTATACGTTGAGTGCGCCGAAGAGCGGAGAGACGTATGGGGGCTATGAAAAAGTGACGATCACGCTCTCGCCCGCGGAAGGGTATCGGCTGAATAAGCTCCTCGTCAACGGCACAGACGTGGCGTGGGCCGTCACGGAGAACGCCTATTCCTTCTATATCTCGAAGAACAGCACGGTGACGATCGAATTTATCAGCGAAAACGAGCATGAACCGCTCTTTTTCGACGACTACTACAACTATGTCTATACGGGCACGACGACGGTCAACAAGCCTGTCACCCTGCAATTCAAGCGGGACGGGAGGATCATCATCACCCTGAACGGCGTGGAATATACGGGGTACGAGACGGATGTCGTGCTCAACCAAGGGAAAAAGACCGACTTCACCGTCAACATAGAGGGTTTAGGGAAAGTCCGATTCCTCTACTACGGATATTATCGCGGGTATTTCGATCTCAACTGCGACGCCTTCAATGCGAATATGACGTCTCGTTCTTCCGCTCCGCAGGAGTAATACGGACGTTTCTGCAAGGCACGAATGACAGCCATAGACAACTATGGCTGTTTTTTTGTAGCTTTGGCAAAAAAACCTCAGTTCTTGATATGCGCCCCAAAAGTCAGACATCTTCGGAGACGCAATTTTTATGGAATGAGAGGAAGGATAAAAAATTCCTTAAAAGAAGAGGAGAAAATCCAAAAAACTCTTTGCAAACCTCAAAAGCTATGATATAATCTTTCTATAAAATAAGGAGAGTTATATGCAATATTTTGAAAAAGTCAAGAAGAATTTCGGATTCGGCATGATGCGTCTCCCCGGGAGCGGCGGAAAGGGGGCCTATCCCGAGATCTCGGCGATGGTCGATGAGTTTCTCGAAAAAGGTTTCAATTATTTTGATACGGCGCACGGGTATTTGGGGGGGAACAGCGAGATCGCCATCCGTGAATGTCTCGTCAAGCGCCACCCGCGCGAGAGTTTTGTCCTCACGGACAAGCTGACGGAGAGTTTTTTCAGGACCGAACAGGACATCAGACCCTTCTTTGAGTCGCAGCTGAAGGCGTGCGGCGTGGAATATTTCGATTTCTATCTCATGCACGCACAGAATCACGGCAACTACCCCAAATATAAGCGTTGCCGCGCCTATGAGCAGGCCTTTGCGCTCAAGAGAGAGGGGAAGATCGGGCACGTCGGCATCTCCTTCCACGATACGGCGGAATATCTTGAAAAGATCCTTTCGGAGAATCCCGAAATCGAGGTCGTGCAGATCCAGTTCAACTATCTCGACTACGACAACGTGGCCGTGCAATCCAAAAAATGCTATGAAATATGCCGAAAATACAACAAACCCGTCATTGTTATGGAGCCCGTCAAGGGCGGGAGCCTCGCCCATCTCCCCGACGACGCGCAACGGTATTTCGAAGAATTGGGAACGGCGAGCCCCGCAAGCTATGCCATTCGTTTCGCCGCGGGATTTGAGGGCATCTTCATGGTCCTGTCGGGCATGAGCAGCCTCGCCCAGATGCGCGATAATCTCTCATATATGTGCGATTTTAAGCCTCTTGACGAGCGGGAACGGGAGGCCGTCTCCAAGGTCACGGCGGTGCTGAAGGGCAAAAAACTCATCCCGTGCACGGCTTGTCGCTACTGCATCGACGGCTGCCCGAAGAGCATCCCCATTCCCGATCTCTTTTCGTGCATGAACAACAAACTCATTCACGACGATTGGAATTCCAACGTATACTACAATACTTATACGAACGGCAGGGGAAAGGCCTCCGACTGTATCGCCTGCGGTAAGTGTGAAAAGATCTGCCCGCAGCACCTTCAGGTCAGAAGCCTTCTCAAAGATGTCGCTAAAAAATTTGAAAAATAGAGGGAGAACACATGGGCACGCATACCGATCTCGAGAGGGCGAAAAACCTTCTGAACGGCGACATAACTTGCGTTTTTTTGAAGGGAGAGAGCGTATTTACGAGCACACAACGTGGCATCGCGCCGCTCCTCGGTCTCATTGACCGCGGCATCTCCGCAGGGTACGCCGCCGCCGACAAGATCGTGGGCAAAGCCGCCGCCTTGCTCTATCTTTACCTGGGCGTCTCGGCCGTCTACGGGGAAGTCATGACCGAAGAGGCGTACAAGCTCCTCTCCTCGCACGGGGTCGATGCCGAATACGCCCTTTCGGCCCAAAAGATAATCAACAGAAGGGGAGACGGGCTCTGTCCGATGGAAGAGACCGTGAAGGACATCTCCTCTCCCGCGCTCGCTGTCCCTGCGCTCAGAGAGAAATTGAAACGTCTGCGGGGCGAGTGACCCCGTGTCTGCTCTTTGTTGAACAAAAAATGAACTTTTCGGCCTTGGAACCATCTCCGAAAAGTTGCGCGGCTGTAAATTTTATGATACAATGCAGGGGAATCCTGTTATATTCGGAGGCGGTATGGCAAAACGCAAGATCTTTACGGCAATTCTTCTCATTTTCGCGGTGGCATGCCTCGTGTTCGGCCTCGTCCTATCGTTCGGATACGGGCTCCTTGCGGACGCGGGACCCGTGGAAAACAACCATCTTAAGATCGAGACGCTCGACGACAAGAGCGACGTGCTCAACAACGGCTATTTAGACCGCTACGGCGTCCCGACTTCGAAATTCACATATGAGAACAACGGCGATGCCGAGGATGGCGCGCCGCTTTCCTATGCCTTCGATAGAAATTTCAATTCCGTTTGGCGTTCGAGGATGCAGACGGTCGATACAGGCACGATCAATCGTGTTACGGTCACCTTTTCGTCGCCGATGCTCATCGACCGTATCGTCTATCAGGCAGACAGCTCATGGTACGACCGCGGCTATTTCAATACGCTTACGCTCTCCTATGTGAATGAAAACGGGCAGTCGGTCTCTTGCGACGCCATTTCAAGCGCTCAGACGAACGCGATCGTCCTCGTCACGCTGAAGGATCCCGCCACCGTAAAGAAGATCACGCTCGAGTGGACGAAAGTTCCCACCAATCACAGGACTGTCGCGGCTGCGAGCGAGATCATCTTTTTGCAGCCGCACAGCGCCGACGTCGAGAACGTGCAGAACATGTTCACCGACTACGCGCAGCTTACGCTCGACAAGACAAAAGTGAACAGCAAAGAGGACGTCGCACGCCTTCGCGGGAAAGTCCAAAAATACGCCTCTTACGATACCGAGCTCAGCTATCTTCTGAATAGGGCGGAGCAGGTCCTCGACGGCACTGTTTTCTATGAACCGCGCCGTGAGATGGGGACGGCGGCAAGCTCTTCCAACGTCATCCTGCAGCACGGCGATGTGGCGGGATATGCGCGGAGCACGCTCAAATACGCGTGGTTCGGCACCAACCGTCAGGCGACGGGCGTGAGCGCCTCTCCCGGGGAGGATCTCATTGTCTACGTCACGGGCGAGGAGAGCGATCCGCTGCCGTCTATTGTCTTCTCCCAGCACTGGGGCAGCTGGAGAAGTTGGAAGAGCGGAGAATTCAAGCTCCGTCTCGGCAAGAATGTCATCAAGATCGGAAACTATCTGCAGGACGGTTACACCGACAACACGGGCGACGCGCTCGCGCCCGGCGGCCCCGTCTACCTTGTCAATCCCTACACCTCTCAGACGCAGTCCGCAAGCGTCAAGGTCTATTTCGAGGGAGGGGACCTTTTCCCCATCTTCCGCGAAGGGGACAACGAGAGCGCCTATAAAAAGCGTCTCGCCGACTATGCGACAGACGTCGCACGGGACAGGGAAGAAAACGCCGACACCAAGGCCTATAAGGTCGTGGACGTGACGGAGATCGTCTCCGACCGCGTCATCGTCACGGTGGAGGCGAGCATGGCAGACGCGCTGTATAACGCGCAGAGCTACAGTCCGCAGGCAGCTACGGAAAATTGGGACAAATATGTGGACGGCATTCTTCAGTTCGATGGCGTCGTCCTCGAGAACAACGCGCAGAAACTCCAAGAAGTCGGGGCAAAGTATGACGAGAGGAACCAATGGCTCAACGTCAACATCCGTCTCGCCCAGCCCTACGGCGCGGCCTACGCCTACACCGAGCACATAGGGATACAGGTGAGCTGGGAAGCGGCGGCCATCACGGGCGGGCCCGGATTCGGCTGGGGCTACACGCACGAGATCGGTCACATGCTCGACATCGGCGAACGCACCGTCTCCGAGTGCAGCAACAACATGGTCTCCAAATACCATGAGACCGTCATCGAACTGACGGCGCAGAGAGGGGATTTCCAAAAGACGACCGACGCCCTTGCGCCCGACAGTCACATTTCTTCCTATTGGAATACCAACCGCGGCAATTTCATCTTCTGGTGGCTCATCGAAAGCTATTGGCCGGGCTATTGGGCGCGGCTCGATAACCTGTACCGCTATGAGGACGTCTTTCAAGGGTTCAGCGATGAAGAGAAAAAGGCCCTCGGCTCCATGAACGCAACCGAGAAACAGGTCTACCTCTCTTCGCTCGTCGTCAAAGAGGACCTTTCCTACTACTTTGAACGTTGGGGCTACAATCTCGGCACAAACGACTATATCTTCGAGGCGGACGGCGCGAACACGTCCAAGGCGTTCAAGGCCGTCATGAAGAAGGCCAAAGAGGACGGGCGCATCCTCACGGGCACCCAGCCGAAACTTTGGTATCTCGACGCCGCCGAATGGTGGGCGCGTTACCCCGACAAGACGTCGAGCGAGCTCTACGACGGGGACGAATTGCCCTATATCAAGACGATCACAAAGAGCGGAGACGGATACAACCTCATCATGGACGTCGAGGGGGCGTCGGACGCCGCGCATCTCGGTTTTGAGATCTCCGAGGGGTCGTCGGGAACATGGAAGGTCGTCGGTTTCACCTACGACAAGATGTTCCTCGATCCCGCCGATTACGGCAATCGGACGCCCAAATATCGCGTCGTCGCGTACGACAGAGCCCTGCATGCCTCCGCTGTGAGCCAAGAGAAGTCCCCGTCCACGGGCGAGGATGAGATCTGCGAGCTCGGCGGGAAGAAATACGGCTCCCTCTATGAGGCCGTTGCGGCGGCAAAGAACGGCGGCGTCATCACCCTCCTCAAGGACACTTCTGAGACGGGCATCGTCATCGACAAGGACATTACCGTCCGCCTCAACACGTCCTGTACGGTCACGAAGGGGGGACCTCAGCCCATCTTCACCGTCGTTGAACGAAAGGATGAGGAAGGCAATGTCCTCGCGAGTGGAAAGCTCACGCTCACGGGCAGCGCCTCGGCGACCCTCACGCTCGACGGCGGGAATATCTCGACCAACAATCCGCTCGTCCTCGTGCAGGGCGGCGCATTCACGGCCGATCGCTGCGCTTTTCAGAACAACGCGGTGCGGAATGCGGCAAACGCCTACGGCGGGGGGCTCCGCATCGACGGCGGAAAGATCTCCCTTACCGATTGCTCGTTCAAAGGCAACACGGCAAGGTACGGCGGGGCGGTCTATATCACCAATACGCACGGCGATCTCACCGAACGGACGGCCGACGCCGTCTTTGTCCGCTGTGCCTTCTCGGCCAATACGGCAACGGAGGGCGGCGCCGTCTACAATCGGGGAACGGCAAAATTTACGGATTGCTCCTTCCTCTCCAATGAGGCGGAGAGCGTCGGCGGCGGCTCTGCGAACATGCTCGGCGGCGTCGTCTACTTCCACGGCTGCACTTGGGATAAGAACGCGGCCGCGCGGGGCGGAGCGCTCTATGCCGACGGCATGGCGATGATTTTTGGGGGTGCCATGTCCGAGAACTCCGCCCGCGAAAACGGTGCGGCCATCTGTTATGCCCGCTCCTCAACGGGCGCACGTCCCTTCTATGCGCTCGACGGCGAGGGAACAGGCAGCACGCTGACGATCACCGAAAACGTGTGTGAAGAGGGGGCCGCGGTCTATCTCTATGGCGAGACGGCCTCCTTCAAGGCGGACGTTCACAGCAATGACACGAAATATGCCGTCTGGCTCGGCGGAAGGTCCGCAGTCCTCTCGGGCGGCAGGATCGGCGGCACGCTCTTTAAGGAAAAGGATACGCCCGTCTCCGTCAAGTCGGAAGTTCCCGCGCCGTTTTCCTCGACGATCCTCGTCGAAACGGATTCGGAAGAGGCGAGCCTTCTCCTCTTCACGTCTGACTTCGATCTCACGGAAGGTGACGCCGCCCTCTTTGAAACGCTGCGCGGCAGCGTCCTTCTCGGCGGGAAGAGGGAGATCCGTCTCGAAATGGAGGCGTACACCGTGACGCTGAAGATCGGGCAAGAGGAAGAGACGCATAAATACCTGCCGGGGCACAAGTTCACGCTCGGCGCCCTCGGCGGAGACTATGCGCAGAGGACCTATATCGCCCGCTGGCTGGACAGTGAGGGCATGACGTACGAAGTCGGCGCAGAGGTCACCGTGGAGCACGACATGACCCTTACGGCCGAGACGGCGCAAAAGTTCACGGTCACCTTTTCCGTCGACCCTGCGGCCGAACTCGGAGACATCACCTACTATGTGATGCCGTCCGAGGAATTCGACCTTCCGAAGATCGATCCCGAGAAGTACGTTTTCGGCGGCTGGTCGTTTGAGAATGCGCTCTTTCAGGCCTACGAAACGGTCTCCGTGAATGCGGACCGCACCTATGAGGCAAGACTGACCAAGAAACTCTCCGTGAGCTATGCCGTCCGTAAGGACGGGGAAGACGTCGTCTATGCGACGCGATATTATCCCTACGGTTCCAAGATCCAGTTCGTCAGCTGCCATGACGAATCGCTCGTGCCGTCGGGCGGCTACATCAACGGATTCTTCGCAAAGAATGCCGACGGCACCTATGCCTCCGATTTCATCGACTTCGATACCTATACAGCACAAAACGACAACATCTGGCTCCTTGCCGACGTCGTGGATATGCCCGTCTACGTCATGTATTCCTTTACCGAGGATGGTGCAGGTTTTGTCGATGGTGCGGACACTGTGACCGATCTCGCTCCCTTCGGTTCCGACTACACGATCGCTCTCCGTGCCATTCCTACGGGATATCACATTGTTTCCCTTCAGCTTTTCACGTCGACGGAGAATTTAACGTTTGACCGTTCTGAACTCGACGGATTCAAACTCACGCTCACCGAGATGTACTACATCATCAACGCCGATCTCACAAGGGACATTCACAACATCACCTATCAGATCAACGGCGCATTTTACAGGACGGAAACAAAGAAGTACGGCGACACGCTCAAACTCGACGACCCCACGGATACGATCCTCAAGGACGCCTTCCCCGACGGCACAAACTATTCCTTCAGCAGCTATCAGCTCGTCACGAAGGATCCCATGATGGGGCTCGAGGACCTCGGCGGAACGACGGAGATGAACGTCCGTCTCGGCGACGAGATCACGGTCACAGAGGACATGACGGTCAATATGATCGTCTACGTCGAAGGACAGGAGCGCGCGCCCGAGGCTGAACCTGCCCCCGACGACGGTGCGGCGCAAGAACTTCTCATGAAGAAGGCTGAAAGAAAGGCTGCGATGCAGGAGCGGGCAAATACCTTCCTCAATGAACTGAATGCCGATACGGGGCTCAGTGCAGAGGAGAGATCGGAATATATCGCGAGGGTGGAACGCGCTCTCTCAGACGCCAACGCGGCAGTCGACGCGAGCACGACGCCCGCAGAGGCGGACAGCGCCTATGACGGCTTTGCCGCGGCGCTCGAGAGCATCCGCGAGGAACTTTTAAGGCAGGAAGGGGTCGTTGTAGAGGTGACCGTCAGCGGGCTCACGGCAAAGACAAAGACGTATGACGGCACTTCCGACGTCGAGATCGACCTCTCAAACGTCGTCTTTCTCAATGCGGCCACGGGCCTCGTGATCGACGCAGAATACAGCAAGGACTTCCGTTTGAACGTCGAGGCGCATCTCTCCGACAAGAATGCGGGCGTCCGCGCGGCGGAACTCACGATCACCCTTACGGGCGGCGGAGAATATTATCGTTTGGCTGAGGGGAGCAAACAGGTCACCCTCATGGTCGAGATCAAGCGTGCCAAGCTCACGATCTCCCTTGACGAGGATCTCAACCCCGTTTATGAGGGATTTGTCGGGGGAGAGGACGAGAGCGTGCTGTCGGGTGAGATCACTGTCGTCTATTCCGATGAGGACGGAACGCGCACGGCCACTCCGGGCGGCGTCACGAGCGAAAATTACGACATCACCTTTGTCGGCAGACCCGTTGAGAGCGGAGATCTCGGCCTCATCCTCGGCATCGCGATCCCCGTCGCCGTCGTCCTTCTTGCAGGCGCCGCCGCGCTCGTGCTGGTCCTTCGCAAAAAGAAAAAATAATAGTACGCCGACATCCATTTGCAAAAAATGCTTTGGGGTGTATTCCATAGGGGATCAAGAATAATCTTGATTTCATATCGGAACCTTTGGGCAAGTCAGAAAAACAGCGAGGAACACGTTCCCCGCTGTTTTTGGTAAAAGATAGGTATTTTTATCGGTCGCCTGCCCATTTCCGCGCTTTGAGTTCAAAGAACTGTGTATGTTCCGCGTTCATGAAGTGGATCGCGGAGAGGACGGCAAGCCGAAGATCAATGCTCTCCGTGTCGCTGTTCGCAAGCAGAAAGCGACCGTTTTTTTCTTTCAAAAGCCGCTTCACATAGTACGGCAAATACGGTAGGTCTTTTATGTAGCGGTCAACACAGCCGCCCTGCCGCAGTCCCCGCGTTATGATCGCCACCAAAAACTTGGCGATTTTTTCATAACACGCCGTCTGCACGGCGCGGCCTGAAAACGGCGAGGCGGTCTCAAAAAAGTCGTATTCCGTTTCCGTCGCAAGGATATCCCTGAAAAGCGGGAATAGGCGCATGATATAGTCGCTCAATCCTTCTTTGTTGAACGGGCGCAGACCGTTTTCGTCGTCGTCTTTCCGCTTTCTGTAAGGCGCGCTGTCAAAGACATAGTTCATGTGGAAGATAAAACACTCCTTCTCGAAAAAGACGGTCTCCTTGTCGGCGATCGTTTCATCCTCTGCGATAGCTACGCCCGCGATACTGTCCCGAACACAGGAAACTTTCCATGCGGTCAGCTCCAAGTCATCTATGAATTTATCGAACGGGATCTTATCCCTCGGTTTCAGATCGCCGAAGATCACATTTTCGATCGCATAGGCATTGAAGAGGGAATTGACGTCAATGGCATAAAGCGTGAGCAGTACGCGTCGGAGTTGTATCAAATCTTCTTCGGAAAGTTTTTCCCGCATTGCATTTTCTCCCAACTATAAAAAACTGCGCCAACCGAAGTCAGCGCATGAAAAACGCAAACTCCGTTGTCGCTCAACAAAAATCATAAGTCGTGAATTGAATTCCACCCTCAATGATCGGATTTTGCATTTTTACCGATATTCAAAAGAGGAGGAATTAAATTTTATGGTAAATGAAAGATGCCCGTACGCCTGTGCGGGTGACTTCGATTTTTGTTGAGCTTATTCAGTATAGCACAAAAGAAATTTTTTTGTCAAGTCCCAAAGAGCGATGGATCGAATTTTATGAAATTATGTGAAGTAACGCTATGACGGGGGTGTTGGTTTCTTGTTCCGCCCCGCCCGCGTTTGGACCCTGCCGATAGGGATATCGCGTCCCAATGATTCCAATCTCCGCGATCCCGAATGGCGGCGCGGCAGACAAGCAAACAGCGGGAAAATTTCCCCGCTGTTTTACAATATACGACTGAAAATCTGCCAAGCGCTATTTTTCACAAGTGTTATTTGTTATATGTACCGTACCCGTTCATGATTGCACGAAGGAACTTTGTCAGCCGTTGAGGCCGTTTACCCATTCTTCCGTTTCGCTCTTTGAGGTCGAAGAAAACCGTTTGCCCGAAAGAAAGATTGCGCCGCTTGCGAGGGCTTGGATGTCGGACAGGCTCCCGCTGATGGGACTGCTTCCCGATGTGCAGAAGGGGACGATCGTCTTGCCCGAAAAATCGTAACTTTCGAGGAAGGTATAGATGATCTTCGGCGCCTCGCCCCACCAAATGGGATAACCGAGACAGATGACATCATATTCCGCCATATTCTCGACGCTGCCTTGGATCGCAGGGCGGGCGTCGGGGTCGTTCTGTTCCGCCGTGGCGCGGGTGGTATGGTCGCTGTAATTGAGGTCCTCTTGGGTATAGGAGATTTGCGGCACGATCTCATAGAGCGTTCCGCCCGTGGCCTCTGCAATATATCCCGCCACTTTTTCTGTGTTGCCCGTTGCAGAAAAGTAGGCGATAAGGATATTGCTCGTTTGCGTATCCGCGCAATGCACGGTAATATCTTGCTTGCTCGATTTCCACATCCGCTCCTTTCCGCTTTCGTCGCGGACGGCGTTGTTCCACGCCTCTTGCGTTCCCTTATAATCGATCGTGACGATTGAACTGTCCGAAAAGGCGTATTTTTCAATAACAGTGACGGAAGCGGGAACGGTGAGGGCGGTGAGCGTCGCCCTGCGGAACGCGGCCACACCGATTTTTGTGACTGTTTCGGGAATGACGCTGTTGTTGCTCCCGCGAATAAGGGTGTTTGTTTCAAGGTCGATGAGGCAGTTTCCCGCGCCCGAATACCGGGGATTCCCCGCCGCGACGGTGATTGCATTGAGTGCGCCGCAGTTGTTGAAAACGTCGTCGCCAAGCTCCGAAAGTCCTGCGGGGAGATAGATGGATCGGAGCGAACTGTTGCCCGAAAAGGCGTTGTTGCCGATTTTTTGAAGGTTACTGTCCGTGCCGATATTTACCGACACGAGTGCGCTTTGATTGTGAAAGGCGTTCCTGCCGATTTCCGTCACGCTGTCGGGAATGGTCACGGAGAGGATTTCCGACTTGTGCTGCGCATAGCCGAATGCGCTGTCCGCAATGCCGACGACGGGTTCGCCGTCGTGTTCGGCGGGAATGACGATATTTGCCGCCTGTCCGCTATCTCCCGTTACGATATAGCCTTCTCCCGCCGTGCTTTTTTCAAACGTGAGCGTATCCGAAGGCGCGGGATCCCCGCCATCGCCACCATTTCCGTCGTTTCCGCCGTTTTTACTGTTGCTGTTGCCCGTTTCTCCGCAAGCGGAGAGAGCAAAACATAGGCATAGCAGGATCGCCGTTAAAATAAATACAAACTTTTTCTTCATGGTCTGCTCCCGTAAAAATTTATATGGATCTCCCCATTTGATAGGTTTCTTCGAGCTTTTGACTGCCTTCGATGTCGCCCACGTCATTCACGCCGCCGCAAAAGACATATCCCGCAAGGTGCGCTCTTTCGTAACAAACGACCCAACCGTCGAAGCCGTCAAGCGTTCTCTTTTCTGCATCTTCGCTGTCCTCCGCCGCCGCAAAGAGCAGATAAATTTCACGGAATCGGTAGTCCGAAGAATAGAGCGGGTTGCAGCGGTCGAGCAGAGTTTTCAGCTGTCCGCTTACGCCGTAGTAGTAAACGGGCGTTGCAAATACCAAGACGTCCGCATGGAGCATTTTTTCACAGATCATGTCGGCGTCGTCGGAAATGACGCATTTTTTCGTCTTTTGGCAGACGAGACACCCGCGGCAGAAACCTATCTTTTTGTCGTGCAGGGAGATAAATTCGACTTCGTTTCCCGCCTCGACCGCACCTTTCATAAATTCCTCGGCAAGCCTTGCCGAATTGCCCTTCGTCCTGAAACTTGACGAGATGATCAAAACTCTTTTATTCATGTATGTATCTCCTTAAAATTTTATCGTAAACCGATCGTCACCGTGATGGGGTTGCTTTCCGTGAGAATTTCTTTGATTTCGCTCGCGGCACCCTGTATTTTGCCGATTTTTGTATAACTCCATGAATTACTGCCGTAAAACAGGACGATTTGATCTCCCGAATAGAGGATCACGTCTCCCGCCTCGGTCGTCATCTGCCGATCTTCGCGGGGAAGGGTATGCCCCAAATCGCCCACCTTTTCAAAACCGCCGTAGTCGTGCGCGTTATAGGAAATATCGCCCTCATTCAGAAGTTCGACGAACGCCTTTGTTGCGATATTCTCTTCGAGTTTTACGGTGATTTTATGAGTTCCTATCGTCAAATAAATCGTATCCACAAATTGTTCCTCCTGATTATTTCCGTTTATTGTCTCCTGCCCGTTTGTTGTCCCATTCTCCCCGCAAGCGGAGAGAGCAAAACACAGACACAGCAAAACAGTCGTTAAAATAAACACAAACTTTTTTTTCATGGTCTGCTCCTTTTGGGCTATTTCCCAAGACAATTTTTTTCGTTTTCTCCATAGATTTTGAGGAGAAGGTTTTGATAGTTCGGATTTTCCTCCAAATGCTTTTTCTTTGCGAGAACCACTTTCGCGGGAGAATGCGGGAAGTCGCTCCCGTACACGATCTTCTCTTCGCCCGCCACAGAAAGGAGCATATCGAGCGCGACGGGTTCGGGGTCGCCCGCGATGTCGAAATACAGGTTTTGGAACTCTTTTTGTATGTCCACCTGCTCCATCATGCTCATTGAGGTGAGAATGCCCGAAACGCCCGTAAACCGTTGCAACATATAAGGCAGGAAGGACCCCGTGTGCGGAACGACGAAGCGGATAGAAGGGAAGCGCGTCATCACTTTGTGCGCCATCATGTTGAGGACAGCCCGCGTCGTGTCGGTCGGGTACTCGAAGATCGCGGCGACCATTCCCGTAATGGGCGTTTTCGGATATTCTGCGGCGCGTTGCGGGTGGATGATGACGAGCGCATTATCCCTGTTGAGTTCCGCCATAAAGTCATCGAGCGTAGGATCGCCCAAATAGACGCCGCCTGCGTGCGTCGTAAGTTTTACGCCGACCGCTCCGAGCTTTTCTTTTGCAAAGCGGTATTCTTCGATTGCCGCGTCCGTGAAAGGTAGGGGGACGGAAGCGACAAAGGAAAATTCATCGGGGTGCTTTTTGCAAACCTCCGCCATAGAGGCATTGACTTCCCTGTGGATCTTTGCCGTGAGCCTTCCGTCGTCCCCCAATAAGTGCGGCGTGGGCGAGGAAAGAACACTTCGCTCTATTCCCGTTTCCCGCATAAATTCGAGGTGGGCCTGCGCGCTCCAATCGGGAAGCGCAAACCCGTCTGCGGTAAGAGGGTCGATATTCAAAGCTTTTAAGCCCCATTTGTATTCGGGCGTTATGATATGTGCATGAAAATCTATCGCCATATTCTGACTCGTCAGCCGTTGAGGCCGTTTACCCATTCTTCCACTTCGCTCTTTGAGGTCGAAGAAAACCGTTTGCCCGAAAGAAAGATTGCGCCGCTTGCGAGGGCTTGGATGTCGGACAGGCTCCCGCTGATGGGACTGCTTCCCGATGTGCAGAAGGGGACGATCGTCTTGCCCGAAAAATCGTAACTTTCGAGGAAGGTATAGATGATCTTCGGCGCCTCGCCCCACCAAATGGGATAACCGAGACAGATGACATCATATTCCGCCATATTCTCGACGCTGCCTTGGATCGCAGGGCGGGCGTCGGGGTCGTTCTGTTCCGCCGTGGCGCGGGTGGTATGGTCGCTGTAATTGAGGTCCTCTTGGGTATAGGAGATTTGCGGCACGATCTCATAGAGCGTTCCGCCCGTGGCCTCTGCAATATATCCCGCCACTTTTTCTGTGTTGCCCGTTGCAGAAAAGTAGGCGATAAGGATTTTTGAGGGATCGGTGGGATCGAGTTTTCCTTTGTCGTCGCCTCCGCCGCAAGCCGAAAGAGCAAAGACGAGTGAACACAAGGTTGCGATCAAGATGATAAACTTCTTTTTCATTTCATTCCTCTTACCTCTTAAAATTTTTTTACTATATATTTTTCGCGGAATTTATGCGATCTCCCGCCACCACCTTTGCTTATAGTCGGAAAAGCGGCTCCACTGTGCCGTTTCCCCGAGCTTGGGCGTTACGATGGAAAGACCGACTTCTTCGCCGCGCAAGGTAAACCGCTCGGCGGGGTCGTCCCACGCATGGTCGGAGAGCGTGAACGCGCCCCAATGGATCGGAACTGCAATTTCGGCGTGTAAGATCTCGACAGCCTTGACCGCTTCTTCGGGGAACATATGAACGTCATGCCACCTCGTAGAGTATTGTGCACAGTCCATGAGGGCAAGATCGAAATCTCCGAACTTTTCCCAAATTTCCCCGAACTGATCACCAAACCCTGTGTCGCCGCTTTCAAAGACTTGATAGTTTTCGTTCTTGAGTACCCATGACGCCCAAAGAGTGTCGTTTTGGTCGATCATTTTTCTTCCCGAATAGTGCCGCGAGGGGGTGCAGACGACGGTAAGACCGTCTATTTCGACCTTCTCCCACCAAGCGACGGTAATGATCTTCTCTTCTGCTACTCCCCAACGCTCCAGATGATTTTCAACGCCGAGCGGCACGATATATTTGTCGACTTTACCGTCTATCTTTTGAATGGTTGGATAGTCGAGATGATCGTAATGATCATGAGAGACGATCACAAGGTCGATGCTTGGCAACCCTTCTACCGTGATCGGAAGGTCACTGAACCGTTTGGAGCCCGCAAAGGAAACGGGAGAAGAAATCTCGCTCATAACGGGATCGAAGAGGATATTCATTCCCTGCATCTGCAAAAGGATGGTCGAATGTCCGAGCCATGTGAGCGTCAAATCGTCATCTGACGGTTCCTGCAAGAATGCAGGCGTTACGATAGGGAGTTTTTTGCTCGGGATCCTTCCCTTTTCGCTTGTCCTGTCCTTGTAGGGATCGTCCGTTTCGGTCATGAGGGTGAACGCGCCGATGTTATGGAAAGTTCCGTCAAAATAATTTTCGGCGCGTAGGGCATACTCTTCCTTCTTCGCTTTGTTTGCGCTCCCGCCAAAGGAGGGATAGAAATTGATGAAGAGGAGCACGGCGCAGAGGAGCAGGATGATAAAAAGCAGCAGTCCCGAAAAGATCCAAAGCACAATCCTCGCCCACCGATGCGTTTTCAAATATCCCTTCATGTTTTTTTCCTGTAATTATTTTGTTGTTTAGGATGCTCGCGTAAAGTTTACTTGCTACTCGCTATTTTGTCATTTCTTGAAATTTCTGCACCCGCATTTTGAGATGATACTTCTCGCGGAGAGCGGCGATCTCGGACATCATTGGGCTTTTATGATGAAAATCGAGGGCTTTCTCGTTTTCCCAAGCGTCGATAAGCAGCACCGTTTCGGGATCGTCCATCGGCAGAAAATATTCATAGCGCAGATTTCCCTTCTCGGCGCGGATCTTCTCGACGAGCCCGCTTGATTTCATCTCTTCCGCAAATTTCCGCGCGTTCCCTTCGCTGCCCGTATAGTAGATATTGACTGTGAACGCCATGTCGCACCTCACGGAAGTTTGTTGTATTCTTCGTCCGAAACGGGCTCTAACCACTCGTTCGAGCCGTTTTCGCCGGGGACCTCGATGGCGAGGTGTGAGAACCAGCTGTCCTTTGCCGCGCCGTGCCAGTGTTTGACGCCTTCGGGAATGTTGATGCAGTCTCCCGCCTTCATCTCAACGGCCTCTTTGCCCCATTCCTGATACCAGCCGCGCCCCGCGACACAGACGAGGATCTGTCCGCCGCCCTTTGTGGCGTGGTGGATATGCCAATTGTTGCGGCAAGAGGGCTCAAACGTGACGTTGAAAATACCCACTTGCTCCTTGGAGATGGGGGAGAGGTAGCTCTTTCCGCTGAAATACTGTTTGAACCCGTCGTTGGGTGCGCCGATGGGGAAGATCATCGAATTTTCGTGCGCCGCCATTGCCGTTTCGGCGCTTTCTTCCGCCCAGACTTCCTTTGCCATGTTGAATACCGCCCACGCTTTGGGCCACCCCGCATAAAACGCAACGTGCGTTACGACGGCGGCAATTTCCTTTCTCGTGACGCCCGCCTTTTTTGCGTTTTCCAAATGGTATTTGAGCGAACTGTCCGTAATGCCCGACGACATGAGCGCAACGACGGTGATGATACACCGCGTCTTGTGGTCGATATCGCTGTTGTTCCAATTCTCCCCGAAGAGAATATCGTCGTTATAGTGCGCGAATTCGGGAGCGAACTCCCCAAGCGCCTTTCTTCCTGCGTCCTGCGTGATCTTCTTCATATCAAAACTCCTTTTATTGATTTTTGAGGCTCTTACCAAGCTCATAGGCCTGAGCCATAAAGCGGGAGCGAGCCGTCATAGCGGGCGTTCCGCACCCCTTGCCGAGGATCATTCCCGCGTCCTTGAAATTTAAGTACCGCACGAGCGTTTGATAGTGCGCCACGAGCGCTTCAAACGTCCAACTGTCTGCGTTCCACGCAACGGAAATGAGCGCCGATCTCATGTGCTTCTTTTGGATATCCCCGTTGAACGCGCAGAAACGGTCGATGACTGTTTTGAGCTGTGCGGACATTCCATAGTAATAGAGCGGCGTGACAAATACGATCATATCCGCGCCGAGAATTTCGGCTTTGATCCCGCCGCTATTTACGCCGTTCTCCGAACCCATATCGTCCTTCTGCGCGCAGGGACCGCCGTATCCGCAACGGACACAACCCGTACAGGGCTTGACGTTACAATGCGCCGTGTCGATGACCGAAACGCTGTTGCCCGCTTCTTTTGCGCCTTTGATAAATTGCTCTGCGAGCATATCGGACGAGCCGTGCTTCTGCGGACTGCCCGTAAGAACCACGATCTTCATAACTTCAAGCTCTCCACCCAAATCTTAAGCGCGGTTTCGCTTGCGCCGTTGATGAGCTTTCCGCTCTTCCAGACGGCGTTCGGCGCGCAAGGGCGAAGCGCACTCTCCGTTTTCCCGAGGCCGCTCCCGCCGCTCGTCGCAAAGAGAACGATCTGTTTCCCCGAAAAGTCGTGCGCTTCGAGGAATGTCTTGATGATGGTCGGCGCTGTGTACCACCAGATAGGGAATCCGAGGAAAATTGCGTCATAGGCCGAAAGATTTTCGACGCGGCTTGCGATCTCGGGACGGGAAGAGGGGTCGTTCATCTCCAAAGAAGAACGGCTCTTTTTGTTTGTCCAGTCGAGGTCGGCCGCCGTGTAGGGCGTTTTGGGCTGAATTTCAAAGAGGTCAGCTCCCGCCGCTTTTGCGAGGAGGCTTGCCGCCCGTTTCGTCGTTCCGCTTGCCGAAAAATACGCTACCAAAATTTTACTCATCATTTTATTCTCCTATTGCGGCGATCCTTTGCATTTTCGCCGCCAAATTTTGCAAAACATCAAGAAGCCCTTCGGGGTTTTCTATCTCCGAATAAATTTCCCTTTCGCGTCTGTAGAGGTCAGAGAGAATTCTGTCGGCGTATTCCTTGCCGCTTTCGGTCAAAGAGACGAGAAGTTCCCGCCGCTCCCCCTTGATTTGAGAGAGCATGATATATTTTTTGCCCTCTAGATCCTTGATGATGGTGTTTGCCGTGCTCCGCGGAATATCCCAATCCTCGCAGATCTGTTTTTGGCTATGCCGCTCACCGTCATTTAAGGCGTAGAGGATCCAAAGAAGATTCGGAGAGCCGAGATTGCAGTTTTTTCCGTACCCCTCATACACGCCGTCGATCTGATATACGAGCTTTCCGAGCCTGTAAAAGAAGATGCGTTCGTCCATAAAGCTCACCTCTGAAATTCTATTTCGTATTTTAATTATAATTCGATTTCGTATTTCTGTCAAGTTTTTGCCCGCCGTTTTTGCAAAAAATTTTTGGAGAAAAGTGCAAAGGCGCGGACCTGACTGTCTGCCGCCCAAAAAAAACAGCCGATGCGGCATTATGCTTTGTCGGCGGTTTTATCGTCTGCCCTCTCAAATTCTTGATAGAAACTTGCTGCAGGGTGTAGGTCATTGTCATGATAAAAAAGGAAATTACAGTATAAGGATCAAAAAACCGTCCCGCGCACTTCCTTTCTCCCGAATCCCCTTTTTATAAATTTGTCTTGAAGAAGGTTTCGATCTTGTCGAACGGGATGACGTCGAGCCTGTCATAGAGGTCTGTATGCACGGCGTTCGGAATGATCAAGAGCTCCTTATTTGCAGCATAAGTGCTGTTTTTTGTCATGGCGGCGTAGGCGTCTTTCGAAAAATAGCAGGAATGCGCCTTTTCTCCGTGGATGATGAGGACGGCGCTTCGGATCTCGCTGCTATATGTCAAAATGGGCATATTCATGAAGGAGAGCGAGGAGGTCTTGTTCCAGCCGCCGTTAGAGTTGAGAGAGCGGACATGATACCCGCGCTTGGTCTTATAGTAGTCGTAGTAATCCTTGACAAAGAAGGGCGCGTCGTCGGGAAGAGGATCGACCACGCCGCCTGCAAGCTCGTAATTGCCGCTCTTATAGTCGCGCGTGCGCTGTTCGTTGAGAGCCGTTTTCGTCGCATATCTTGCATTTTCGCTGTCTGCCGCGTCGAAATAGCCCTTGGCGTTCACCCGCGTCATGTCATACATCGTCGAGGCGACAGTCGCCTTGATCCTCGTATCCATCGCGGCGGCATTCAGCGCCATTCCGCCCCAACCGCAGATGCCCAAGATGCCGATCTTCTCCGCATCTACGTCCTCGCGGCAGGAGAGATAGTCGACCGCCGCCGAGAAGTCCTCGGTGTTGATGTCGGGAGAGGCCACATAGCGCGGAGACCCGCCGCTTTCACCCGTGAAAGAAGGGTCGAAGGCGATCGTGAGAAAGCCGCGCTTTGCAAGTTCCTGTGCGTACAGTCCAGAGCTCTGTTCCTTGACCGCGCCGAAGGGCCCGCAGACGGCAACGGCGGGGAGCTTCCCTTTCGCATTTTTCGGCTGATACACGTCGCAGGCAAGCGTAATGCCGTAACGGTTATGGAACGTCGCCTTGCTGTGATCGACCTGCTCGCTCTTTTCAAATACTTTGTCCCACTCTTTCGTCAACTTCAATTCTTCCATGATTTTACTCCTTGATAGTTTTTATAGTTTTTGCGGGAACGCCCGCCACTACCGCTTTTTCGGGAACATCCTTTGTGACGACGGCGCCCGCACCGATGACGGCTCCGTCGCCTATTGTTACCCCCGGCAGAATGGTGACATGCGCACCGATCCAGACTTTGTTTCCGATCTTGACGGGCGCGGGTGACATATTGCCGCGTTTATTGGGGGCCATATCATGATTGAGCGTCGCGATCACCACTTGCTGTCCGATGAGAACGTCGTCGCCGATCTCGATCCCGCCTTGATCCTGAAAACAACAGCCTGAATTGATAAAGACGCGCTTGCCGAGCGTGATGTTCTGCCCGTAATCGGTGGAGAAAGGGGGGAACAACCGGAAAGTTTCATCTATCTCCTTTCCGATGAGCCCGAAGAAGAGCTTTTGAAGTTCTTTCGGCTCATGATACCTTCCGTTGATCTCCGCCGTGATCGCAAGCGCCCGCTGCGACATCGCGTGCATGTGAAGATGTGCCTCAGACCCTGCCTCAATGTAAGTCCCTTTCTTCATTTCCGAAATAAATTGTTCTTTTTCCATCTTCGCCTCAATTTACACCGATATTATAAATGGGAAAAATCGATATGTCAAATACTTATATTTTATAGTTCATCTATGCTTGACATGCATAGAATTTGGCAATATAATATACGCAAAGGGGATCATATGGAGCTCAGAGAACTCAGATATTTTTTGGCAGTCGCACGGGAAGAGAGCATTTTGAAGGCGGCGGGATCGCTGTATGTGTCTCAGCCAAATCTTTCGCGGCAGATGAAACATCTCGAGGAGGAAGTCGGGCAGCAGCTCTTTCTCCGCGGGAGCAGAAAGATCACGCTCACCGAGGCGGGAGAACTTCTCAAAAGACGCGCCGAAGAAATTTTGGAGCTGTATCAAAAGACGGAAAGGGAGCTCTCCTCGCCCGTCACGGAGGTCCGCGGCGACGTCTATATCGGCGGGGGAGAAAGCTACGTTTTCAATATCGTAGCAAAAGCGGCGCGTGCCGTGCGGGAAAAACATCCCGCCGTCAAATTTCATCTATTCAGCGGGGACATGACGACGATCATGGAGAAACTCGACAAAGGGCTCATCGATTTCGGCGTATTCATCGAACCCGCAGACCTTACAAAGTACGATTATATAAGGCTGCCGTTCGTAGATACTTGGGGCGTTCTCATGCGAAAGGACAGCCCCCTTGCGGAAAAGAAATACATCACGCCCGAGAATCTAAAGGACGCGCCGATCATCTGTTCCCGCCATACGCTCGGAAAGAGCATCGTGAGCGATTGGTTTCAAAGAAAATCGGAAGAGCTGAATATCGTCGCCACATATGACCTTTTGTACAATGCCTCGCTCCTCGTCGAAGGGGGTGTGGGATATGCCGTGGGGCTCGAACACATCATTAACACGTCGGGAACGAGCGAACTGTGTTTCCGTTCGTTCTACCCTAAACTCGTATCTCATCTCGATATTGCTTGGAAAAAATACCAGGTGTTCCCCCAGTGCTCTGAGATCTTTTTGAAAGAACTTCAACAGCAGATCGTATAAGTTTCAAGTGCCGAGACCATTCTCTTCGGATCTTCTTAATAAATCAAGGAGACGGAGAAACGCGTTAAAAAGTATAGGGATACCCGTCGTTGGAAGATACGGGAACATGTAAAACCGCAAGGTATGGCAGTATATAAATTTCAATGTTAATCGTAGAAACGATTTGAGAGGTTGCGCCGAAAGTCATAAACCTAAAAAACGGCAACCGCCGACAGAGCATTATGCTCCGTCGGCGGTTTTACTATATTAAAAATCCGCCGAGGGGAGAACCTCTCGGCGGGCTATTGAGCTCTTATTTTTTTCGCCACTCTAAATTGAAAATTGCCAATCCAATGCCGTATAATACTTCAATATTAATAAATATGGCTATGATTGATGTTATAAACATATCCGTATTCGGAGCATGAAACGCTTCTGAATAGGTACACAAGATTACGATTAGCTCTGCAAGCACAAGCAAAGCAGCAATTACGATTTCAATGATATACTTCTTTTTCATCTTTGCACTCCTTTGGTTCGCTTATGCGAACCGAGATAATAATACCACTTTGAAAGAAGGGAGTCAAGCAAAAATGCAAGTGATTATCATAAAAAACCGCCGTGGGGAGAACCTCTCGGCGGGCTGTCCGCATGGGGCTATTCCTTGAAGTAAAAAGTAAATCCGAAATATTCACTCGTTACAAGTAAACAATTCGGATCATGCTCTTTTGGTACACTAACCTCGATCCGATTCGAAATTTTTTTGGGGAAAAGGAGCAACCGACGTTAAAAGCATAGCCCTTGCAGAAAGCAAGGGCTATGCAAAAGGCGTCGTTTTGCGACGCCTTGGTGCACCTTCAGGGACTCGCCGCTTGAGCGCGGCGCACGATTGACCATTATCAATGGTCAAGTCGGCGGGCGGGGACCCGCGCGACCTGCGTCAAACGCTCGCGTGGAAGGGCAAGCGTTTGGCTTGTCTCCCCTCGAGTCCCTGAATCTGCACAACACATCAAAAGAGAGGGACGGGCAAACCCGTCTCTCTCTTCTGGTGCACCTTCAGGGACTCGAACCCTGGGCCCATTGATTAAGAGTCAATTGCTCTACCAGCTGAGCTAAAGGTGCATATGGTGGTCCATCCGGGAATCGAACCCGGGACACCTTGATTAAAAGTCAAGTGCTCTACCATCTGAGCTAATGGGCC
>CANREC010000017.1 GCA_947629535.1 uncultured Clostridia bacterium
GTCCTCGCCATTGACGAATTACACCAAGATCCCCGCATGCCACAGCATGCGGGGATCTTGGTGTACCCGCCGGGGCTCGAACCCGGAGTCGATGGCGTCGGAGGCCATAATGTTATCCAATTACACTACGAGTACTTTTTTCTTCAAGCAAAAACATTATAGCACATCTTTCCCGAAAAAGCTTTCTATTTTCGTCGGTTTGTGGTAAAATAATAAAAAATTTTTTCGGGGGGAGCGAACATGCCGCAGAAAACAGTCGTCGTCGGAATGAGCGGAGGGGTGGACAGCTCTGTCGCCGCGCTCCTTTTGAAGGAGCAGGGCTTTCGCGTCATCGGCCTCTTCATGCGCAATTGGGAAGAGACGGACGGGAGCGGCGCCTGCACGGCGGAGGAGGACTTTGAGGACGTCAGGCGCGTCTCCGACCTTCTCGGCATTCCCTACTATACCGTCGATTTTTCCAAGGAGTACATGGAGCGCGTCTTTTCTTACTTCCTTGCCGAGTACAAAGCGGGCAGGACGCCCAATCCCGACGTTTTGTGCAACCGTGAGATAAAATTCGGCCCCTTCAAGGAGTATGCCGCGCGGCTCGGCGCAGATCATGTCGCCACGGGGCACTACTGCGGCATTTCTCACGAGGGAGATGTGCACCGCCTTCTGAAGGCGGCCGATCGGGAGAAGGACCAGACGTATTTTTTGAATCAGCTCTCGCAGGAACAGCTCAAGGGCGTGCTCTTCCCCTTGGCGGACCTCAAGAAAGAGGAAGTGCGCCGCATCGCCGCGGAACACGGCCTCGCAACGGCAAAAAAGAAGGATTCCACGGGCATCTGTTTCATCGGCGAGCGGAACTTCCGTAAATTTTTGCAGGAATACCTTCCCGCGCAGCCGGGGAAAATTTTGACGCTCGGCGGGGAAGAGGTCGGGCGGCACATCGGCCTCATGTATTACACGCTCGGGCAGCGCAGGGGGCTCGACCTCGGCGGACGGCGCGGCGAAGAGGGGAGATGGTTCGTCGTCAAAAAGGACATGGAGCACAATATTTTGTACGTCTCTCACGGCGACGAGGGGCCCCTCTATTCGAACGGCTGTCTCGTCTCGGGGTTCAATTTCATTCCGTATGCGCCCGCGGCCGCGGAGTTTTCCTGCCGCGCGAAGTTCCGTTACCGTCAGGGGGAGCAGGGCGTGAAAGTTACTAAAATCGACGATAAGTCGCTGAAAATCACCTTTGACGAGCCTCAGCGCGCCGTCACGGAGGGACAGTATGCCGTGCTCTATGACGAGACGCAGTGCCTCGGCGGCGGCGTGATCGAATCAACGTGGTAGGATCCTCTCCCTCTGAATGACGCAGTGTCGCCCCCTCCTCGGGAGGAGCCTTCATGCTCCATCCGTTTGCAGGGATGCATCGCTGTGCTCTTCATGATCACAGGCCCCCGCAAAAATAAACGTATAAAATTTCTTTCACAGGGCAATAACTTCCGTGCAGACGGAGGTTATTTTTATGAAAAAAATCGCAATTATAGCGCTGTTAGCGATTGCGGCCATAGGATTTTCTCTTTTCGGAACGGGGCAGAGCGCGGCGCCGCAGACGGAGTACCTGCGCGTACATATCCGCGCAAATTCCAATGCGGAGACCGACCAAGCCGTCAAATATAAAGTGCGGGACGCCGTTGTCAGCTTTCTCACGCCCACGGTCGCCGCGTGCACGACCAAGCAAGAGGCCATGGCGGCCGTCGGACAAAAACTTTCCGCCATTTCGTCGGTCGCGGACGGGGTACTGCGGGAGAACGGGTTTTTCTACGGCGCGAGGGCGTCCCTGAAGAGAGAGGAGTTTCCCACCCGCGTGTACGAGAACGCGACGCTCGAGGCGGGTGTCTATGACGCGCTCATCGTCGAGCTCGGCACGGGCACGGGCGACAACTGGTGGTGCGTCGTCTATCCGCCCCTCTGCTTTACGGCAGGGAACGGAAATATCGTCTATAAGTCGAAGATCTTGGAGATCATCGACAGATTTTTCGGCGCTCCTTCAAACTGACCGCAATGAAATAATATTTTGTTGATCGAAAATCATTGACTTTCATTCAGCGAAAGTGATATAATGGATCCATCAAATATCATTGGAGGAAATTTACAATGATCGAACAGGTTTTAACAAGACACAGTGCGGCGTTCCGCGTGAAGATCACGGTAAAAACGCTCATTTCGGTTGGAATTATCGCGCTTGCGGTAATTCTTCCGCAGCTCGTCCACCTCGCCCTCGGCGCGCCCGGCGGCGTTCAGTGGCTGCCCATGTATCTGCCCATCCTTCTCGGCGGGTGCTTGCTCGGCTGGAAATGGGGCTTGGGCGTGGGGATCCTCTCTCCCGTCATCAGCTTTGCGATCACTTCACTGATCGGAGATCCCATGCCCGCTTTGGCGCGTCTGCCCTATATGATCGTTGAACTCTCCGTATTTGCGGCCGTTTCGGGATTTTTCTCGGGCAGCATCGCCAAAAACGGGTGGATGGCGTTTCCCGCAGTGCTGCTTGCGCAGGTTTCGGGCAGGCTCGTGTTCCTCGCCGTGGCGGCCGTTTTCCAGAGCGTTTCTCCGCTCTCGGCGGCGACGGTCTGGTCACAGATCCAGACGGGACTTTTGGGCATGGTTTTACAGGCAGTGATCGTACCTTTCGCCGTTATGGGCCTGCGCCTTCTCCTCATCAAAGACAAAGAATAAAAGCATATGTCGGAAAAAATGACGAACAGAAAAATTGCCGCCCTGCAGACGAGAAAGAAACTGTTGGGGGCGGCAAAGGACATCATCCGCGAAAAGGGCCTTGTCAACACCTCGGTCGAAGAAATAACAAAGGCGTGCGGCGTTTCCAACGGGACGTTTTATACCTATTTCAAGCGCAAAGAGGACGTGGTGTTCGCTTTGAGCCATGATATTTTCCGTGAGATTTACGAGGAAGCCCAAAGGCAGGACGGGCCGTTTATGGATCGGCTGACATTCTATATGGTCACTTTTTCGGGCCATATCGAGAGGGACGGGCTCAAACTCTGTCAGGAATGGGTGCGCAACACTGTCGACCCCGACCTCGTGGAGAACCCCTATGACAAGGAAAAACTCCGCATGGACGCCGATTCCATGAAGGGGATGATACAGGGCGGCGTCGAACGGGGCGAGCTCAAAGAAAACACGCCCGTGGATGCGCTGGCCGACGCGCTTACGGACGTCATTTACGGTGAGATGCTCTGTTGGGACATGTCGGGCGGAGCGTACAGCTTTGAGGAGCGCACAAAAAACTTTTGCACGATGTTTTTGCCCGCAATGATGAAACCGTACATAAACAAAAATGCCGAATAAAAAGGAGAAAAACCATGAGTGAAATCAAAAAATTGGGATTCGGGCTCATGCGCCTGCCGCAAAACAGCGCGAACGGGGCCGATATCGACATGGAACAATTCAAAAAAATGGTAGACCTCTTTCTTGAGCGGGGATTTACCTACTTCGATACATCCTATGTTTACCACAACGGCGCGTCCGAGACTGCCATCCGCGAAGCGCTTGTAAAGCGTTACCCGAGGGAGAGTTTCCTGCTCGCGTCAAAGTTCCCCACTTTCCGGATGCCTGCAGAAGAAAGGGTGGAAGAAATTTTCAACGAACAGCTTGAAAAGTGCGGCGTGGAATATTTTGACTACTATCTGCTCCATAACCTCAACCGCTATCTCTATCCTGCGGAAGTGAACGCCTGCCACCTGTTCGACTACATGAAGAAATGGAAAGAAGAGGGGAAGATACGCCACATCGCCTTCTCTTACCATGACGACGCGGAGCATCTCGATCAGATCCTCACCGAACACCCCGAGGTGGACGCCGTGCAGATCGTTTTGAATTATTACGACTGGGAAGAACCCTTCATTCAGTCCAAAAAATGTTACGAAGCGATCCGCAAGCACGGAAAGCATGTCATCGTCATGGAACCCGTCAAGGGCGGCATGCTCGCAAGGGTGCCGTCGGGCGCGGAGCATATCCTCAAGGAAGTTGACAAAGACGCCTCTCCCGCGAGTTTTGCCATAAGGTTTGCCGCCTCGCATGAGGGCGTGCTCGTCGTCCTTTCGGGCATGAGCGATCTTTCGCAGGTCGAAGAAAATACGGGTCATATGCGCGATCTCAAGCCCTTGAATGAGGCCGAGGAAGGCGCCTTGAAAGAGCTCAAAGCGCAATATCAAAAGACGTGGAAGTATCAATGCGACAATTGGGAGGCGCTGGACGATAACGCTTACGGCGTGCCGATCTCGGGCATCATTCGGGCATACAACAGTATGTTCATTCAGCCCGACCCCTTTTTCAGCGCAGAACTGAATTACTATAAAAGTTTCCGCTCCGCCTACGATCCCGCCTTTGAAACGGGAGATCACTCCGCGCTAACGGCGAAGATCGGTGGAGCGTTCGATGTGACCGCCGCCCTCAAAGAAGCCGTCCAAGTGCAGCTTGAAAACAGCTTTCAAGACTACATGGCTTGAGGAGGGGCTTTCTGCGTTAAAGTTTAGGAGTGAAAAAATGGCAAATTTGATCGTTTATTATTCTCGCAAGGGCGAGAACTATTGGAACGGCTCCGTCCGCAACATTGAGAAAGGCAATACCGAGCGGGTTGCCGAGTTCATCCAAAAAGCGGTCGGCGGCGACCTCTTTGAGGTCGATACCGTGAAACCCTATGCAAAAGACTATTATGTGTGTATCGAGGAAGCGCAAGCGGAACTTCGCGATAACGCCCGCCCTGCTATCAAAGGATATGTCGAGGACATTTCAAAATATGATACGATCTTCGTCGGCTATCCGAATTGGTGGGGACAGATGCCGATGTGTATGTGTACCTTCCTCGAACACTACGATCTTTCGGACAAAAAAATCGTTCCGTTCTGCACGAACGAGGGAAGCGGTCTTGGCGGAAGCGAGAGGCAGCTTAAAAATATTTGCAAAGGCGCAACGGTGATCGGCGGACTTTCCATCCACGGCGCAGAATCGGCACAGTCGGAAGCGAAAGTCGCGGCCTTTGCTATGAAAGCGATAAAATGAACAATGTGGCCTTTGGCTGATTACGGAAACTGTCGCATCAACATGGTAAACGAAAGTCCGCCGCTTCCGCGGCGGACAATTTTTTTAATTGCGATCCCTTGTATTATGATTTATATTATGATATTGATTTCCCCAATTCATATGCTTTGACAAGTTCGTTTCGTCCTTTAATATCGCCAAGTCCTACGACTTCGCCGCAAAGAACTTTGCCGAGGCTTTTCCAACCGAGATGTTTTTCCAAACGGTCGTACCAATACAAACTTTCCTCAAAGTCATGACCTTCTGCCGCCATGAGGAGAACGGTTTCTTTCTGCGGGTTGCGGTAGTTTTTGTCGCACTCCGCGACGGCAAAAAGACGGTCGAAACAAGTTTTAAGCTGTCCGCTTATCGTCCAATAGTACAAAGGAGTAGCCAGAACTACGATCTCGGCTTCTCTGTAAACGGGATAGATCTTTTGCATATCGTCTTTCTGCACGCACGGGCTGTTTCTGTCCTTTCCGCCGCCGAAACACCCCAAACAGCCGTGAATGTTCATAGATTGCAGGAAAAATTCGGTAACGTCGTTCCCGCTTTCTGTTGCCCCGCGCGCGAATTCGGAGACAAGCGCACTCGTATTGCCGCTCTTTCTAGGACTGCCGTTCAAAATCAATATTTTTTTGCCCATAATTGCCTCGCAAATTATTTCTTGATGGTATTTGAATTTTGGTTGTAGGCTTTGGCGACGCACTTCCATTCGCCGTTCAATTTCAGAAGAAGCAAATAGTCGGTAAAATCAATACTGCCGCCCCAGCCCTCTTCCAAAACGCGGACAACGGCAAGCGTCTCTTCCACGGTAATAACGTCAACTCTTGCTTTGAAATTTGCGTCCGCGCCGACGGTATCTACATTTTTATAGAACTGTTCGATAGAACCGTGTTCGAGCTCGCCGTTGAGGATCCCGAAAAGGACTGCTTCGTCGGTAAAAAGCTGTTTTGCATATTTGCTGTTGCCCTCGGCGACACTCTTGACGAAATTCATCGCCGCTTTTTCAACGTCTTGATAGTCCTTCAATGTTGCTCTCATAAGATCGATCTCCTTAAAATTTATTGACAGATTTATTTTATGATTGTATAATTTTTTTGTCAAGTACGCACATTTATGTATGGTACTTACAATTCTGAAAGTATAGGAGAACATGATGGAACGGTGCATTGCCAATGAAAAACTTGCAGACACGGGCTTTTCATACACACTTTCGCTCATCAACGGAAAATACAAGATGACGATTCTTTATACGCTCATGGAGTTTTCCGTGGTGCGTTTTAATGAGTTGCAAAGATATATCAAGGGCATTTCTTATAAGACGTTGAGTGTAATGCTGAAAGAACTCGAAGCGGACAAGCTGATCGTCCGCAAAGAATATCCACAAATTCCGCCGAAAGTGGAATACAGCCTATCCGAGCGCGGAAGATCGCTCATGCCCATTCTCGATATGATGTGCGAATGGGGGGATAAGAACAGATTATAGTATCGGCATTGCGCCCCCGAAGGATCTCCTCAAACGAAGTCCGTAGGTCTATGTCATTTCGAGCGGAGCCGAAGGCGAAGTCGAGAAATCTCTATTGCGGAGGAGATCCCTCGACAAGCTCGGGATGACAATGTGGAGGAGATCCCTCGACAAGCTCGGGATGACAATGGGGTGGAGATCCCTCCCCTACACCTCTCCCTTCAACAGGTGAGGGCGATTTGGGAGCTCAGGATGAGCGGGGCCGCGGGAAGAGGGGCATTGAATGGGACAAAAATCCTTGCCAAGGGGGCGGCTTTGTGTTACAATAGGGGAATGCAGGAGGCCCCCATGGAACAGATCGCACAGACCATTGCCAAAGAACTTGATTTGAATGAACAATTCGTTCAGAACGTCATTTCCCTTCTCGACGAGGGGAACACCGTCCCCTTCATCGCCCGCTATAGGAAGGAGATGCACGGCGCCATGGACGACCAGACCATCCGCGCCCTCGCCGACCGTCTCGAGTACCTTCGCGGCCTCGGACAGAGGAAGGCGGAAGTCATCAAGACCGTCTCGGACAGGGGCCAGATGACCCCCGAGCTCGAACAGCAGATCCTGAGCGCCGTGACGCTTGCCGAAGTTGAGGACCTCTACCGTCCCTTCAAGCAAAAGCGCAGAACACGGGCCACGGTCGCCAAGGAGAAGGGCCTCGAGCCCCTCGCAAAAGTCCTCTTTGAACAGGCGGCGGATTGCCCCGTTCCCCTGAAAGAGGCCGCAAAGTACGTCGATCCCGAAAAGGGCGTCAACACTGCCGAAGAGGCGCTTGCTGGCGCGGGTGACATCATCGCCGAGTGGATCTCCGACGACGCCGCCATCCGCAAGTTCCTTCGCGAATTTTACATGAAATATGCCGCGATCGCCTCTTATGCGGCCAAGAAAGATCCCGAGGACACCGTCTATCGCAATTACTATGACTTCAATTCTCCCGTCGCCAAGGTCGCAGGGCATCAGGTCCTCGCCATGAACAGAGGGGAGAAGGAAGAAGTGCTGAAGGTGGGGATCGAGATCAACCGCGAGATGGTCGTCGAGCTCGTTTGCCGCCGCACCGTCAAAAAGCCGATGTGCGCCGCATCGCAGTTTATCCGCGAATGCACCGCCGACGCTTACGACCGCCTCATCGCCCCCGCCATCGAGAGGGAAGTGAGAAACGCTCTGACGGAAACCGCCGACGAGGGCGCCATCGGGCAGTTCGCGCTCAATCTCCGCCCCCTGCTCATGCAGCCGCCCGTCAAGGGATTCGTCACGATGGGCCTTGACCCCGGCTATCGCATGGGCTGTAAGGTCGCCGTCGTGGACGGTACGGGGAAGGTGCTCGACACGGCCGTCGTCTACCCCACCTACGGCGAGCGGCAGAAACAGGAGTGCATCCAAAAACTTACCGCCCTCATCAAGAAGGACAAGGTCCGCCACATCGCCATCGGCAACGGCACGGCGAGCCGCGAGACCGAGCAAATGACCGTCGAGCTCATCGCCTCTTTGGGCAGAGACGCGGGCGTGAGCTATGCCATCGTCAACGAGGCGGGCGCGTCCGTCTACTCGGCGTCCAAGCTCGCCGCCGAAGAATTCCCCGAATATGACGTGAATTTGCGCTCCGCCGTCTCCATCGCAAGGCGGCTTCAGGACCCCTTGGCCGAACTCGTCAAGATCGACCCCAAGTCCATCGGCGTGGGGCAATATCAGCACGATATGCCCGAAAAAAGGCTCTCGCAGACCTTGGACGGCGTCGTCGAGGACTGCGTCAATGCCGTCGGCGTGGACGTCAACACGGCGTCGGCGCCCCTGCTCGCGCGGGTGTCGGGGCTCAATGCGGGCACGGCGGGGAATATCGTCAAATATCGCGAAGAAAACGGCTCTTTCTCCTCGAGAAAACAGCTCATGAAGGTCAAGGGGCTCGGCGCGAAGGCCTTTGAGCAGTGCGCGGGATTCCTGCGTGTGCCTGAGAGCGGCGAAGTGCTCGACAACACCGCCGTTCACCCCGAAAGTTATGCGGCGGCGGAAAAGCTTCTCACCATCTGCGGCTACACGATGGCGGAAGTCAAGGCACAGAAGATCGGGAATCTGAGAGAACGGGTCAAGGCGTACGGCGAAGAGAGGGCGGCGGCCGTCTGCGGCGTGGGTGTTCCCACTCTCCGCGACGTCATCACGGAACTCATGAAACCCGGCCGCGACCCCCGCGACGAGCTGCCCGCGCCCGTTTTCAGGACGGACGTCCTCAACATCAAGGACCTCAGGAAGGGCATGGAACTCAAGGGAACGGTCAGAAACGTCATCGATTTCGGCGCCTTCGTCGACATCGGCGTGCATCAGGACGGCCTCGTGCATATCTCAAAGATCTGCGACAGATTCATCCGCCACCCGTCCGAAGTGCTGTCCGTGGGCGACGTCGTCACCGTCTGGGTCCTCGACGCCGACGAGCGGACAGGCCGCATCTCCCTCACGATGAAAAAACCGTAAAATCGTACATATGTTGCAAAAAAACGGCCCCTCGGGCCGTTTTTTTGGTTGAGCATACTACCTCATGTATAAAAGTTTTCACCTTGCGCACATTGTGCGTAAGGAGGAATTTATGAAGAAGTTTTTGGCAATCGGCGCGGCGGCGCTCACCCTTGCGGGAGCAGTCACGGCGGGCATTGTGGCGTACACCGTCTCCGCACGTCCCGCAGCCGATACGGCGCTTGAGCTTGCCTTAGACGCAGCAGTTCTCCGTCAGGGGAGTACGGGCAGCGAAGTGAAGGAAGTCCAGCGCAGATTGAAACAATGGGGCTATTATTCGGGCGCCGTGGACGGGATCTTCGGCGCGGGTACCAAGAAGGCGGTCATCGCCTTTCAGAAGAAGAACGGGCTCACGGCGGACGGCGTCGTCGGGAAGGCGACTTATAAGGCGCTCGGCATGAACAGCAGCTACAATGCCCTGAACGGGGGCTCCTCGGGCTCTTCATCGTCGGGAAGTTCGAACTACACCTCTTCGGACGTCTATGTGCTCGCAAAGTGCATCTATGCGGAGGGAAGAGGGGAGAGCTACACGGGACAGGTCGCCATCGGTGCGGTCATCATGAACCGCGTCAAGAGCCCGTCCTTCCCCAACACGGTCGCGGGCGTCGTCTACCAGAGCGGGGCCTTCACGGCGGTCTCGGACGGCCAGATCAATCTCGAACCCGACCAGACGGCCTACAATGCGGCCCGTGACGCCATGAACGGCTGGGATCCCACCTACGGGTGCCTCTACTACTACAATCCCGCCGTCGCGACGAGCGCGTGGATCTTCAGCCGCCCCACAGTGACGGTCATCGGCAAGCACGTCTTTGCCAAATAAGGAGGGAAAATCATGGAAAAGAAAATCGGTAAAAATGTTTCGAGCGGCGCCGAAAAGGTGGAACGCGTCGAGGAATATACAGCGGAGACGGTAAACCCGCCCGCAAAAAAGACGACGGCAAAGAAGGAGACCAAGTCGCCTTCCGCCAAAAAGACCCAAAAGACCGTAAAGACCCAAAAGACGCAAAAGACGTCGAAGGGAACAAGCGAACGGCGCACGGCGCTCTCCAAGGCCGAGCAAAAGGAAAAGGCCGCCGCGGAGAAACGCCTCGAGAGGGCCAAGAAGAAAGAGGCCGCCAAGCAGGAGAAGAAGGCGAACAAGCTTGCGCTCAAGGAGAAGAAACTCGAGAAGAAGGCCGAGATCGAGCAGAAGAAACTCGAGAAGAAGGCCATGGTCGCCGAGAAGAAAGCCGAGCGCAAGCAGAAAAAGCTCGACAGAAAGGCCGCCCTCAGGGAAAAGAAGGTGGAAAAGAGAGCCGAACGCGCGGCAAGAAGAGAACTTCTCAAGAACGAGACCAAGGCCGAGCGGCAGAAGAGGCTCGAACGGGAGAAGAGGGAGCGCATCGCCCTCAAGCGCAAGAAGGCAGAGGCAAACGAAAAGGCGAGGGAGGATAAGATCGCGTCCCGCCGTGCCGCCCATGAGCGCAAGGCCTCGGACAAAAAACACAGGCGCGAACAGAGAACGGCAAGAAAGGAAAACCGCAGAGGATTCGGCGGCTGGCTCGCGGCCGTCATCTCGCTCGGCGTCGCGACGCTCGTCCTCGGCACCGTCGTCACGGCTGGGGCGTTCCGCCTCAACGACATGGCCATGATCGGCGAAACGGGCGCCCGCTCCACCCTCTATGAGCTCGTCTCCGTCTCCGAGGACATGGACAACAATCTCTCCAAGCTCCGCGTCTCCTCGGGCGTGGACGAGCAGAGGAAACTCCTCACGTCCATTCTCGTCGACAGCGCCCTCATCGAGAGTGCGCTCGAACGTCTCCCCGTCGACGCGGCGACGAGCACGGACATCTCGGGATTTGTCAACGACGCCAACCGCTTTGCGAGCGGCACGCTCTCCCGCCTCGCACAGGGCAAGACGCTCACGCAGGCCGAACAGGAACACATCGCAAACCTCTATGCCGTCAACAGAAAGCTCTGCGGGGAGCTCAACGAGCTCGCCACGCACATGACTTCCAATGACGTCATGGACTTCATCACGGGAAATGAGGGTACCATGTCCGAGGGCTTCGGCTCCGTCGGCGACGGGATCCGCGAAAAGATCGAGGAAATTACCGACGCTCCCTTCGCAGACGAGGGCAATATCGGCCAAAACAGGCTCTCCGAGCTCCCCGAGATCACGAGGGAACAGGCAGAACAGAAGGTCAAAGACGTATTTTCGGCATACCATGTCGCAGAGGTGAGGTTCAGCGGCGAGACGACGGCCACCGATATGACCTGCTACAATTTCGTCCTGACGGATGAAAACGGGACGGAGATCTTTGCCGAGATCACCAAGCGCGGCGGCAAGCTCGCCTTCTTCGACAGCTACGAGACGTGCACCGAAAAGAACTTCGACCTCGAAGCCTGCGACGGTCTCGCGAAGCAGTTCTTGGCGGAACTCGGCGTCACGGACGCGGAGGCCGTGTGGCTCTCCGACGCGGGAATGGTCGCCAACCTCACCTATGTCACGGTACAGGACGGCGTCAGGATCTATCCCGAGATCATTCGGGTCCGCGTCTGCGAATCCAAGGGCAGGGTCATCGGCATCGACGCGAGGGGATATCTCCTCAACGACGAGACGCACGCGACGAAGGCAGGGCTCACCGAGGCGGAGGCAGAAGAGCTCCTCTCCGATGAACTGAATGTCACGGCCGTCCACCTCGCCGTCATCCCCGTCAACGGCAGAAAGACGCTGTGCTATGAATTTGCCTGCGACGCGGGTGAGGAACAGTTCATCGTCTATCTCAACGCCGACACGGGCGCCGAGGTCCAGATCTTCCGCGTCCGCAATGGCTCCACGGGGACCTATCTCGAATAAATTTGACAAAATACCCCTGCGCAAGCCCAATTTGCGCGGGGATATTTTTTGTTAATAAAGTTTATGAAAAAAATTTTCAAAAGTAAAACGGTTTGCCATTTGCCAGCGGAATTTTTTTCTGCTACAATGGGTCTACGGAGGAGAAGAGAATACCAATGAAATACGGTGAATGGCTTGAGATCTGGCTCGAGGACTACGTCCGCCCCGTCGAGAAGGAGCGGACCTATAAGGCGTACAAGGATACGATCCGCCTGCGCCTCGAGCCGATTTTCGGGGACATCGAGCTCAACGAACTCGACGTCGCCTATATCCAGCATTATATCACGGGACTGATGGAACACGGCAATCTTCTGACGGGCGGCCCGCTCTCGGCGAACAGCATCCGTCTCATCTTCAGCGTGTTCCGCAATTCCTTAAGAAGGGCGTACAATTTAGGGTACGCGGAGAAGTACATCGGCGACAAATTGGAACTTCCCAAGGCGCCGAACACGGAAGTCGTCGTCTTTACGGAGGGCGAACAGCGCCGCATCGAGGACGAGATCGCAAAGATGCTGCAGAAACGTTCCTCGCGCCACAAGCTCAACGGCATCATCATCTGCCTGCACTCGGGCCTGCGCATCGGGGAACTTCTGGCCCTCGAATGGGATGATATCGACTTCGACAACGCCCTCATGACCATCTCCAAGACCTGCCGCGACGGAAAGGACGAGAACGGGAATTATATGAAGATCGTAGACCGTCCCAAGACCTATTCTTCCCGCCGCGTCATTCCGCTGCCGAGCTGCCTTTTGGCGCTGCTTACCGAGATGAAGAAGGAGAGCAAGTCCGGCTATGTCATCTCCGACAGCAACGGGGAGACCGTGCATGTGCGGTCCTTCCAGAGGAGCTATCAGTTGTTGCTCAAAAAGCTCGGTATTCCGCATAAGAAGTTCCACGCGCTCCGCCATACCTTTGCGACGCGGGCGAACGAGCGGGCCATGGACGACAAGACGCTCTCCGAATTGCTCGGCCACAAATCGCCCGTCATCACGCTGAAACTGTACGTCCATTCTCTCCTCGACCACAAGCGAAGGATGATGGAACAAGTCAACGGATAAAAATCCCGCCCGCCGAAACTTCTTCCGACATTTCCGATCGAAAATCGAATAAAAACGGTCTTTTTTTGGGCGGAAGGGGGAGAGAAGTAACAAAATACAAAAATTTTTCCCAAAAACCGAAAAAATTTTCGAAAAAATTTTGCAAAAGAGCAGGGTTCATGATATAATCAATTTATTATAACAGGAAGGGAAGAAGGCGATGCACGAGGGACACAGACAGCGCATGTTGGAAAAGCTCGCGTCCGAGAGCGTTCTGCAGGACCATGAGCTGTTGGAGATCCTTCTCTTCTATGCGATCCCTCGCAAGAACACCAACGAGACCGCGCACAGCCTCATCGACGCCTGCGGGAGCCTTTCAAACGTGTTCAAGGCAGACGTCAAGGTGCTCGCCTCTGTGAACGGCGTGGGACCGTCCACGGCGGCATTTCTCAAGACGGTGGGCTCCATCTATTCCCGTATGGGCGCGGAGGGGTTCAGAGAGACTTCGCATACCATCTTCTCGTATCGGGACTTCTCCGAGTACATCGCGGGAAGATACAAGGCGATGCAGACGGAGTACTTTGAGCTGTTCGCCCTCGATGCGAAGAACAGGATCTGCTTTGCGCAGGAATTTACGACGGGGGAGCGGGACCGCGTGGAGCTCTCCTCTACCGATGTGAGCAAGTTCATCGCGGACCACGGGCCGAAGGGCATCGTCATGGCGCATAACCATCCGAACGCTCCGTCGGCGCCGTCCGCCCATGATGATGAATGCACCCGCCTGACGCATGTGCTGTGCAGTCTCAACAATGTCATCCTCATCGACCATGTCATCGTGGGGAACGACGGGACGTACAGCTATTATCTCTCGGGCGAGCTCGAGAAGATCCGCGAGTGCTACGACGTGGAGACGATGCTCCGCCGCGCAAGCCTCAAGATCAAACCGTAAGGGAAAGATCTTTCGGAGCGATAAAATATTAACGGAATATACGTTTGGGGGTCTCACTAAAATAGCCGAAAGCTTTGCGCTTTCGGCTATATATTTTCACATTAAAAGAAAGAGCCCTCATCGATCAGAGTGTCAAGTCGGATATCTGATATAGACCTCGAGACCTCAAAAATAATATCGTCTATTTTTAGCAGAACATCTTTCTCCCAATACCGTAATACGCGCCAACCGAGAGTGTTCAGCTCGGCATCGACACGCATATCACGGGCGATATTTTCTTCGATTTTTTCTATCCAATATTCGCGGTTTTTCTTCAATCCCGCTTTTCGCGCTTCCCAATCCTTGCCGTGCCAAAACTCCCCGTCCACAAAGATCGCAATGTGATATTTAAGGATCGCGATATCGGGAGAGCCGGGCAGCCGTTTATCGTTTCTTCGGTATCGAAAACCTAAATGCCAAAGCCGTTTTGCGAGCAATGTTTCCGCAACGCCGTTTTTCAGTTTGACTTTTGCCATCCGTTTGCGGATCTGCGGTGTTGAGTCGTACTCCTTCGGGTGTTTCATAATTGGGGCGTGTTCTTCAATTCTTCCACGATGGCTGTCCCCCTGATCCAAACATGTTGAGGAAGCATTTTTATGCCATTTACGGTTTCGGTTTTATGCTTGCTTGAGGAATCTATTCCGCCGCCCCTAATGAAAACAACGTTGTCTTTGGCTTTCATGAAGTTGGGAGCTGAACTGATCTCAGAGTTTTTCAATAGAACATATTCTCCATCCTTTTTGGCCTTTCGGACATCAACAAGTGACCCATTAAGAATTTTTGCCCTGGTGTCCAACCACAATTTTCTAACGCTCTCATCGATAAATTTATCGGAAAAGACCAAGCGCTTAAATCCGATGAACCTATTTTGAAGAAGAGAATGCGTTGTTCCGTCATTTTTGGGTTCTTCAAACATAATGCATAAAAACTCATGGTCGGCAAAATAAGAATAAAATTCCGAATCTTCGAATTGCATGGGACGAACGATCCCATCATCGCCTAAAAATTCCTTTCTTGTGACCTCTTGGAAATCGATATGGAACAGTTTCATATCTTCCGTACGGGTCCCCGTCGCAGTGGTAGTGATGGTTTTGGCAATGATCCCAAAACGCTGAAATATTTCTATCTGATTCAGCTTTGCCGCTTTTCCTCCGAACATGGCAACGATCAGCCTTTCTGCTGTTGCTTTATTCCATTGGAGCTTGCCAAGCCCCAAAATATCGGCGATCTCGCCGATAGTTTTCCCGTTATATTGGGCAGTGAGTTCCTTGCATTTCACATCGATGTCGGTGATAACGGAATATTTGCCCGGCAATTGCTCAAGTGCATAACCGAAGTGTTTAGATATTATGGAAGAAACGATCGGCTGTTTCAGGCGAAAACGAGGGGGAAACTTCGGGGCCAGATCGATATAACTCAATACGGGACGAAGTTCTCCATGGACATCGATATATTCTTTTTTGACCGCATCTTTCCACATTTTGGTCTTTTCACCGGGATGGTGTGCAACGATCTTTTTGACAAGCGCATGTACATATTCCCAGTCCCGCTTGAGAGCGGCTCTTTCCTCTTCGCTGAATTCATGGAATTCATATCCTTTGACAGGGAATTTTCGATATTCATACGGAGGAACAGGCGTGTCTTCGGTATAGTGGTAATACACAAGAAGCATGTGCTCCAGTTTGTTCCAAAAGTGCGAGGTATCAAAGACCTCATCGGCAATATCATATACGCCGACTGCCGTGATAGACATCGGCTCTTTGGCTTCAAAATGCGTCTCGGGTGTCTCCCTCAAGACCATCCCCGTGGTCTTCAGTTCGGTTTTGGTCTCGACATCGTTGTCTATGACCAAGAGATCTGGGTCTGGTTTTGTGTCGGGCGGATATTTCAATATGCATTGTTCGATGAATGTGCCAACAACGCCTTTTTGTAGTTTCATGGATCTCACTTTCTTGAAAAATCCAATGTCATCTATTTCTTCCAACCTTTTTCCGAGGATCGCGTCAAATTTATCGATAAGTTCTCGTTTTTGATAGATATGTTCCGCCATGACTTCCTCCAAATGTGTTTTTGTTTTTTCCTCTTGTGCAATGATCTCATCCAAGATACGCCCCATGCGGGTTATCATAGGGACGACCAAAGCGTTCCCCATGCAGAAAAACCGCATCCTATCGGGCATACCCGTGTTTGTCCAATCATCATCGAACCCTTGTAAACGCTCTGCCTCCACAGGCGTCAAAGTGCGTAATTTTCCGGTCCATGGGTCTGAAACGATATGCGTTGAACGGTTTTGTGTCGATTCACTCGTCAACATCGTTCGCCCGGGTCGATCCCACGGATCGGGGAAAGCGATCGCTCCCTCGGAAAAGATATATTCGTGTCCTTCTGCAGTTTTTCTTGACTTACGTTTTGCGCCCTTCATATATACCCAATCGGCCAGTTTATCCGAAGTGATATAATACTTTTCATCTGCATTGGGTATCAGTATATCGCGTAGTACGATGGGCGGGATCTCATTTTCAACGACGGGCGCTGTAGTTACCGTCCAGTTATGCATGCATCCGGCGTTTTCAAAGGAAAATTTGAAGTTGGCGCTGACTTCGATCAGATCTTGGGGCAATTGTTTGTGATATATCATTCCGAGCTCATCGATCGGGAAGGCTTGCGGCATCATTCCGCTCTCGCGTAGGATCTGCTCGTCGGTCAGTTTTGCCGCTCGTCTCCCAAAGTTCGTATCGTTACGGTATGCAAAAATAAATGTCCTTCTGCGGCGTTGGGCGGCTCCGTATTGCGCCGCATTGATAACGCGCCACTCCACACTATAACCAAGCTCGGCAAAACACGCTAATATAATGCCAAAATCTCTCCCGCGTTGAGAAGCGGGAGATTTCAACAATCGATCGACATTCTCCAAAAGACAAAACGGCGGCTTTTTTGCGATCAAAGTATCTCTGATCTGCCACCATAAAACACCTTTTTTCCCTTCTATGCCTTTTGCCGTAGATAACGTGTTGGCGACACTATAATCTTGGCAAGGGAAACCGCCCACAAGCAAAGTGTGATCGGGGATGGTCGTCTTATCGACGATCCCGATATCGGCATCCGTGTGACACTCCCCGTTCGTTTCGAAACAATCGCCGAAATGATGAAGATAGCAATCGTGTGCCCACTGAACTCTTGCTCCCGGTTCCCATTGAGAAAACCAAACCGTTCTCCACCCCGATCTCAGCTTATCGAATCCGAGCCGAAACCCACCGACGCCCGCAAACAGCTCACAAATCGTTTTTTCCATAAAGCCCTCCGTCGGACGTAGTCCGATACCGCTTGTTTTTTAGGCTGTACCATCGGCAAACGCCGAATCAATCGCCTTTATGCCATTATATCATATTCAGACATATCTTTCAACTGAATTTTATAAATATTTCGATGTATAGATCTTGGGGAGAGCAGTCGTAAGCGACAAAAAAAGTGCCCGTCCGTGGGCGAGCGTTTTTGAGTTCTCATAGAAGGGCCATCGGCTATGACGGTGGTAGTCAGGGGAAAGGAAAACGGTTTCGGGAGGGGGAACTCATTCATCCGATCTCTTTTCGGTGCGCATGCTGAAACCCAACCTTGCGACAAAATCGGGGAAATACATAAGATTTATCAGATCCGGATCTCCCATCTCGGACATGTATTTCTTTGTGTATTCACATAGACCCGTTGCATATTCAATGGTGCGGTTGGGGAAGAATTGCAGCAGGCCTGAAAAGCTGTTCCGATCCCTGTAAGCGCAAAAAATGTTCGGGATAATGATATTTATCGCCTCGGAAAGGTCCCACGCGCTGTCGTTTTTTCTTTCGTTCAGCGTTAGGGCGTTAGAGACGATCACCGCAAAAACTTTATCGTATTCCGTGCGATCGCAATAGCTGTTTTCTGTCAAAAACCCGCTCGCCGCATTTGTCAGGTACAGGATGTAGGACATCATCTCCTCTGTCGTGGTGCAGAGAAACAGGATATTCAGATTTTCCGCACTGTTCCCGATAAACTTTTTCTGGCAAGACTGTAAACAATCCTTGATCTTATTGTCGGACGGCATCAGGGTTTCGACGGAATTGTATCCGTTGGCGGGGAGCTGCTGCCGCAAGAGATCTGCGAGCCCGTCCATCTGCTCTTTCGCTTGTTCCTTTCCGCAAGAACGGAAAGCAAAACGGCCCTTGAGCGTGTCCGCGGGACAGATGGCATATTCGGGACTTTTGATCTCGATATTATATCTTACCGAACCGTCTTTGGCGACCACGTCGATGTTGCGATCGTTTATCGGATTTTCCGATACATCCGTATCGTACCCGATCCCCGATCTTTCAAACAAAAACCAGACCAACAGCTCGGAAATGCCTTGGTTGAACTTGAAACGGCCGAATCGTCCGTTTCCGCACAACAGTTGCTTTACTTTCTCATATTTGCTGTCGGGGACAGACCGCATATTTTCAACGAACGAGCGCCTGTAAGCGGCATTCTCCCGATCGTTCAAAGGGTTGTTCTTCAGTTCGGATAAAAGCTGATAAATGGTTTCGTCCTTCACGGTATTTGCTCCTTATCCCGCTCATTTATCGGAGAGGGAATGTCGGCAGTCGCTTTACACGAGCGGGAGAGTAGCAGAGAAAACCGTTAAATTGTCTCTGCGCTCATACGTCAATTCCCCGTGCATGGTCTCGATCGCGTTTTTCGCCAAAAACAGACCGAGGCCCGAGTTGTTTTCGGACGGGTTGCCCGAAACGAACGGGGCAAAGACGTTTTTATCGGTCGTGATGCCCTGTCCGTCGTCGATGATGTCGAGTCGGCAAATGCCCCTGCGCTTGGTCGCGGTCACAGTCAGATGAGAGCAGAAGGAGTGCTCGATCGCGTTCATGACCAGATTGAAGATGACGCTCTCCAATGCGACTTTTTTGGCGTATATGTTCAATATTTCGGGGACCGAGACGGTCAGAACGATCCCGTTTGCCTCGCAGTCGGGGCGCAGGTCGTCGGTCACGTTTTGCACGATCTCGCTCAGGTTCACCGCCTCGGACTGCTCCGCGGCGTAGTTCTGCTTGCCGTACTTTCCGATCTCGGCAAAGTCCTTCTTCAGTTCGGCATTTTTCTGTAACAGGGAATCCACTTTTGCGACCAGCGCGGGGGAGGAAAGGCCCTGCCGCAGGTCGGTCAGAGAATCGCTCATTCCCGCCACGGTCTTTTTCATGTCATGACTGACATACAGTAAAATTTTGTCCCGTTCGGCGAGGACATCCTGCAAACTCTGCGTCTGTTTCCGGACTTCCTGCTCCAGATCGGTCGTAAGATATCGGTTGTGCACTTCCGCCGTGATGAATTCGCGCAGACCCAGCACGAGCGTGACGCCCATTTCTACGAGGTACAGCCAAAATGCGGGAGAAAGCGTAATAAACGGAATGGGCTGATCGACAAACAGGGCCATGATCGTCGAAACGCCGATGATCATCGTATTGAGGCGCAGGCCCAGCGGTTTATTATTGAAGATGTCGCGGATGGTGCATCCATAACAGGCAAAAATGCTGATGACCGCCAAGACGATATAGATAATACATACGGCCAAATAAGCGGCGACGCTCGTGCAGAAGAGAGACAGAAACGCGAGGACGGTCGCGGCGACGGTGACGGCGCAGATCGGATACAAAACGGGGACCTTCCCGATCTTTTTGGGAAGATACAGCGCAGAGGCAAAGAGCATAAACCCGAGCGAAAACCGTCGGATGCCGCGCAAAAAGTAGGGCACGGCCGTAGATCCGAAGTAGAGGTATGTCGAAAACAGCGCCGCGAAGATCCCGACGGCAAACAATAGCTGCGGGATGAAGGGAAAGGACCGTTTCAGAATACAGATGAGAAGGAACAACAGAAGCGTCACCGCCGCAAAGATCGCGCCGAGCAAGAGGATGGAGAGATTTTGGGAGACAGCAGACCGCACCGCCCCGTCCTCGCCGATCAGAACGGGCCCCGACAGCCCCACAAAGTTGTCGTTATCCGCCTCGTAATGGATGGTTATCTTGCATTCTTTTGAATATTTCCCGTCCGAAGAGATGGGGATATCGATGAACATGGGTTTCGTCGCCGTAGAGTGAGAGACGGCGTCGTCAAATTCGGAGGACGCCGCATAAGAGGTGTAGTAGCCGATATTGTATCTGTCGATCGTGCCGACGTAATCGATGTTTTCGTATTGCACATACACGCTGCACGCGGAAAAGACGGGCGGGAGATACATGGTGAGATGCCAGTTTCCGTCAGGTTTCAAAAGACCGTTCAATTTGTCGCTCTCCGCCCATTCTCCGCCCTCCAGCGTGTCGATGTAGAATCGGTATGTTCCCCGCCGCGCGGGCGCAGCGCCGTCATTTTCGCCCGAGACGGTCTGGTTGAGTTCCGCATATTCATTGGGAAGATAGTTGAAAGCCGTCAGCCCCATCACGCCCTTCACGTCGAAAATGGAGACGGCATTCACGGAAACGCCCGAAAGCTCCTTTTTCCGTACGGGCGCCTCGTCGATGAAATTGTTTCCCGCGAACAGTAAGATCAGGGAAAACGCCACGCAGAGAAGAAATACGCCGAGAAGAATGAGCACGTTTGCGATGTTCTTTTTCATAAGTCGTCTCCCGTAAAACAGTATCCCTTGCTGAATTCCGTGCGGATGACGTCGCTCAAAGGCATGGCGGCCTTGAGCTTTCTGCGCAGAGAGGATAGATGCGCCCGCACCGTCGTCGTGCGCAGGCTCGGCGCACACCAGATATTTTCATAGATCTCATCCGCAGTGAAGTATCTGCCGCGGTTTTTGACAAGAAAGAAGAGAATGTTGAACTCGGACGGGGTCAGCGAAATTGGCATGCCCCTGTATTTTACGGTACGCTTGTTGGCATTCACCGAAAAGGCCCCGAAGGTCTCCACAGCATCCTCCTTGGGCAGCAGCCGTATCGCGATGTGCGTCTCCAAAAGGCGCATGGAACAGGGTTTCACCACATAGTCAACGGCCCCTGAAGTCAGCCCCGTGAGTATGCTCTCCTCGCCGTCCAGAGAGGAGAGAATGATGATGGGGGGAGACGCCTCGGTCAGACGGCCGAAGAGCTCCATTCCCATGCTGTGTTTGAGGATGAGGTCCAAGACGATGACGTCGATGTCGTTCCGCTCCGAAAGAATTTCGGCGGCCTCTTCAACGTCCGACGCCGTAAAGACGGTATTCTCGGCGGAGAAATAGGAGACCATCTCCCTCTTTAACGCCTCATCGTCCTCGACGAACAGCAGATTTCTTTCATATACAGTGTAATTCATATGCGTTTTTTGTTGTAATATGGCGCCTTGTTCGTGACAGCATCTCTCGACAAGCTCGGGATGACAGAGGGCGTTCGCGTCGCCCTTCGGCGCCATACAGAACGAGCGGGCAGCCTGCCTTCTCCTCGGGATAAGGGCGTTCCCATTATACCAAATAAGGCCATTCTATGCAAGTCCGAAAGTAAAATTCCCGTGCGGACAACTTGTGAAGAATTGTTAAGATTTCGCCGGGCGTGGGAACAGAAAGTCCTCGGGGCGCGGGCGGCGGCCATGACGTTTTTGCCCATGGCGGCGCTGTTTTCAACGATTTTCGCAAGACAAACGGCGAAGGCAAGGTTTTTGTATTCAGTTTCATGTAAAAACGCACACCTCACAGGTGCGCATTATTTGGATAAGGACCGCTCAAAAAGTCGAACCTTGCTATCGAACAGATAGGGCTCCAGAAGAAGATCGCGGAGCAAGATTTTTCGGGAAAAGGAGCGACAAGCGGCAAAAACAAAGAGGTTGCCCGAAAGCAACCTCTTGCATAACACGCCTTGCGGCGACTTGGTGACCCCGAGGATGTAAAAGGCGAACTGTTGACCTCTTCAAAAGTGACGGTTTTGGACTGTCCTTTGTAGTTGAACGTGATAATGAAGTGGTCGTCATAGAGGTAAATCGAATTGACAAAGCTATCGATGAGCCGCTGTTTTCCCTCTTTCGTATTCAGATCCAATTTGCGGTAATTGCAAAGTGCGTGCAGAATCTGATCTTTGGAAAGAACAGGATGCCGCGTTTCCGCTTCAAACAACTCTATTTCAAGTTTCTGTTTTTGTTCTTCCAAATCGTCAAGCAGTTTCTTCGCCGTGGACGAGAATATGCCCTGTGCAATCGCCTGTGCCAAGTTGTCGAGCTTTTTCTGTACTTCTTCAAGCTGTCCTTTGGTCGCAAGCGTCGCATTGCTTTCCTGCGATTGCATTTGGTAGATACGCTCCGCCAAATCGTCCAAAACGCCGTCGTCCGAGATAAGGGAGATGACCTCTTGGATGACAAGATCTTCAATCCAATCTTTTTTGACAGCTTTCTTGTCGCAGAGATGTTTTTTGGAACGGGAACAGCGGTAATACCGATACTGTCTTGAAGTATGGCTCGTGCCGATCTCTCCCGCCATCATTGCCCCGCATTTCCCGCAGAAGAGCCGCGTCGTCAGAAGATAATCGTCCTCGCTTCTGTGCAT
>CANREC010000018.1 GCA_947629535.1 uncultured Clostridia bacterium
CGAGCGTGTCGAGGGATCTCCACCGCAATAGAGATTTCTCGACTTCGCCTTCGGCTCCGCTCGAAATGACATAGACCTACGGAGCTCCGCCCGTTTGCCGGGATCCTTCGCTGACGCTCAGGATGAGCGGACGCCTTAGGCGGAGCGGGCGGCAGCGGAGCAGCAGTGAATGACGGGGACGGACCCCTCGATAAATTCTTTTCGTCCTTGAAAAGAATTCATCGAAATAATTTGTCTTTATGAAGTATGTTTTTTTCGATATTGAATGCGCGTGCGTGTTCAAGAATGTTGCAAAGATGTGTGCGTTCGGATATGTCGTCACGGATGCCGATTTTTGCTTGCTCGAAAGAAACGACATTCTGATGGATCCCCGCGGCAAGTTCCGTCTCACGGACAGAAAGGGGAAAGAGGGTCTCGTTCTTCCCTATGAATATGAGGACTTCAAAAAATATCCCCCCTTCCCCGCCGCCTACAGAAGGATCAAGCGGCTCCTCGAGGACAAGGACGCCGTCGTCATCGGCCATGCGACGCTCAACGACGTCAACTATCTCAATCTCGAGACCAAGCGCTATAAACTTCCGTCCTTCCGGTTCGACTGGCACGACACGCAGTTCTTCTGGATGAATACCGAAAACAGCTTTGAGCGGCAGGTCGGGCTCGGCGTCATGGCTGAGGCCTTGGGCGTGGAATTCACCCCGCACCGCGCCGTCGACGACGCCTATGCCACGATGAGGGTCTGCGAGGCTCTATGCAGGCGGGAAGGGCTGAGCGTTCTCGAGCTTGTCCAAAAATACGGCATCCGTGCGGGAAAGATCGCAAATTATCAGATAAAATCGCCCGATTCGGAAGGAAGATGCCGCCACCTCGAGGAGAAGGAGACCATTCGCGAGGCACACGCCAAGGCGCACGAGGCCTTCTACCGCGTCGTCAACAAGCACATGAACCGCCGCAAGAAAGGGGGCTCGCTCGAGGGCAAAGTCTTTTGTTTTTCCAAGGACGTCGAGGACGAGGTGGAGATCTCCACCAAGCTCGTCCGCGCGATCTTCGAGGCGGGCGGAAAATACACCTCGCACCCGGGCGAGTGCAACGTCTACATCGCCCGCGGCAAGGGCGGGGTCAGATACCAGAGTGCGCTCGACGGCGGCGCGGCGTTCATTCCGCTCGACCAGATCGAGGCGGCTCTCTCGGAGAGCTGAGACGGAGGGCTCATGGGACCTCTTCCCGAAAAATTTTTGGACCGCATGCAACAGAGGCTGGGTGAAACATACCCCGCCTTTTTGGCGTCCTACGAAAGGCCGCCCCTCAAGGGGCTCCGCGTCAACACGCTGAAAATTTCCGCCGAGGAATTCGCACGCATCGCGCCCTTCCCGCTCGGGGAGCGCGTCGGACAATGCGACGGATACTACATCGAAGAGGAGAGAGCGGGCGCCGATCCCTATCACTTTGCGGGGCTCTGCTATCTGCAGGAGCCGTCCGCGATGACGGTCGGAACGCTCGCCGTCTTCCGCCGCGCCGAACGCGTTCTCGACCTCTGTGCCGCCCCGGGCGGAAAAACCACACATATTGCGCAAATCATGGGGGGGAAGGGCGTTCTCATCTCCAACGAGATCGACTACAAGCGGGCGAAGATCCTGTTGGAAAATGTCGAACGCATGGGGATCGCCAACTGTGCCGTCACGAACGCCACGCCCGAGATGCTCGCCCAAAAATTCCGTGCATATTTCGACCTCATCCTCGTTGACGCGCCCTGCTCGGGCGAGGGGATGTTCAAAAGGGAGCCGAACGCCATTCCCGAATGGAGCGGGGAGAACGTCGCGATGTGCGCCGCGCGGCAGAAAAAGATCCTCAATTATGCGGCGGAAATGCTCTGCGAAGGGGGCTCCATCGTCTATTCGACCTGCACATTTGCCGAGGAAGAGGACGAGTGGCAGGTCAGAGACTTTTTGAGGGAGCATCCCGACTTTTCGCTCTCCGAAGAGCGCAAGCTCTACCCGCACGAGTTCAAGGGCGAAGGGCACTTCATGGCAGTGTTGGAGAGGCCCACCCCCCTACCCCCCTCCACAGGAGGGGGCATGACGGACGAGTTCTCCACGGGAGGGGGCATGACAGACGAGATCTCCACGGGAGGGGGCGAAGGCTCCCCCCTTGGGGGTAGGGCTTCCGCGGTGATTTCTTGCCCTCCCCCTGCGTCAGGGGGAGGGGTAGGGGAGGGGGTCCGCCCGAAACCCTTCCGCGTCCGCAGAGACGGGGCGGCGGAGAAGGCCTTCTCCGCCTTCTGTAAGGACTTCTTTGCGGACGGTGGGGCGCCCGCGGGGGCCCTTCACACCCTCGCCGACGGCAGGATGTATCTCGTGCCCGACGGCATGCCCGACTTCACGGGGGTCCCCCTTATGCGTCTCGGCGTGCAGCTCGGCGAGTGGGACGGCAAGCTCTTCAAGCCCGCTCATGCCCTCGCCGTGGCGTTCGGGAGTACCGCAAAAAGAAAAATTTCGCTCGGCAGAGAGGAGAGCAGGGCCTATCTGCGCGGCGAAACGTTTGTATGCGATATGGATGACGGCTGGGTCGTGGTCTGCGTGGACGGGTTCCCCCTCGGCCTCGGGAAGGCCGTGCACGGCGTCGTCAAAAATCATTACCCCAAGGGTCTGCGTTTGAGAACTTGATCTCCGCCGCGCTCATGCGGCGGATCTTTTTTGCCGTTTCCGCATGCGCAGCCAGTTGACGAGCCCATAGACATCCTCGAAGAGAAAGACGGAAAAACAGACGATAAGGGAGATATTTTCGCTGTTTTTGGCGGCGGCAAGCGACCACAGCACGATGAGGACGACGTCGTTTGCCGCGTAGGCGGCGGCATAGAGAGGGGAGCGGAGAAGGGAGAAGGACACGGCGATAAAGCTCGTGAGCATGGAGACGGCGCTCCACGCGAGATTTTCCGTCCCGAGCGCTTTCAATACAAAATAGAGGGCCGTGGAGACGGGCAGCGAGATGACCAGAACGACGGCATATGCGAGGGGTTTGGGGCTCGCGATCTCCACTTCGGAGCGTCCGCGGAAGGGGTGCCGCATCCAGCTCACGAGGGCGGCGAGCGCCATGGGGGCGGTCATGCAGAGGCAGATGATGATCTCTCCATAGTAGTGCGTCGTATAGGAAACATAGGCATAGTAGGCCGAAAAAATGAGGCTCATGACCTGCCCCGCGACGTTCCCCTTGGCGAGGAAGATGAGCGTCGAGCATCCCCAGACCGAGCCGATGAGATTGAGATAGTCCGTATTTTTGCACAGGAAAAAGGAGAGCACGATCGCGAGGATCCCGCCGCCCCAAAGGAAATATTCAAAGGGAGTGATGGATCTGAAAAATTCTTTCAGCCGTTTCATAAGGTCAAAAAATCCCCCTCACAGTCTGTGAGGGGGACGATGTTTTTAGTCGTTGTAAGGATCGTCGTCGTCCTTTTCCTCGGGCGCGGGCGCCTCATCGGGTGCGGGCGCTGCGGGAGCGACGGGCCTCACTTTCTTCGCCTTGGGCTTCTTGGGAGAACCGCTGCCCTTGTGATTCTTGCGTACCATGCGGAAGATGACCGCGCCGACCGCGAACAGCGTGACGACTGCGAGCAGGGAGGACGAGAGCACGAGCCAGATGTTCGTCGAGCTGTCGGCGTCCGTGTCCGTCTCATCCTCTTCGGGTTCGTCGGTATCCTCTTCGGGCTCATAGGGCGAAACGCTCGTCTCGAGAGGGGTGTAGTCGAGATAGACGGAGTAGGAAGGCGCCTTGCCGTAGAGCGAGCCGTCCGTATCGTAACATTTGAGCCAGACGATGCCCTCTTCATAGGACGACTGCGTGTAGTTTTCCCACTTGTTGTAATCGACTTCCTCATGCTCTCTGTCGTGGCGCAGATAGGATGCGGAATCGTAGAAGGTGAAGGTGTAGTAGAGCGCGAGGCTTTCGTTGAGCTTTTCCTCGTCGCCGCTGAGGCGGTTGGCCTCGTTCTCGAGCAGGAGCCCCTTGGCGCCCGTGACGTCGTCGCGGAGCGATTCGAAGTTGGAGATGGAGCCCGAGCTGGATCCGTCGAAGAATACATAGCCGCCTGCGGGGAATCCGTCCGTCTTGTTGTCGCGTGCGCCCGCCCAGAGCTCGAGACGGTACGTCTTTTGTTCGCTGCCCGTACGGACATAGAAGTTGACGTCGATCCACTTGTCTGCATTGGCCGCGGTGCCCTCGACGGCGATGACGCTCTTGTAGGCGTCGTTGCTCTCGGGACCCGTGTAGCGGAGAATGCTCTTACCGTCCTTGTCGGCGGTGGGAAGGCATTCCACCTGTTGCGTGTACTCATAGACGCCCTCGGACGTCTCCGTACGGTAGCCGTAGTACTTGCCGTCCTCGGCATTGTAGAAGAAGGCGATCATCTCGTCCGATGTGACAAGGTTCTTGTCGGCGTCCTCTTCATAGTTCCAGAGGTTGGCATACATTTTCTTATCCGTCTTGTCGGCCGAGGAATAGAGGCCGTTCGCCTCGAGATAGTAGAGGATGTCGGACTTCTTGTTGAAACCGTCGCTCTCGGGATCGCAGCGAAGGATGTTGCCGTCGTCGTCATACCAATAGGTGTACTTGGGAACGGACGGGGCGAGCATCGTATCGAGCCCCTTGGTGAGGTCGGAAGTGTCGAGAAGGTACAGATAAGCCGTCGTGTCCGCCGCGACCTTGACGCGGACGGTGATGCGCTGCGAAGTGTTCGCGGAGATCGTCGCCTCAGAGCGGTTGATGAAACCGTAGGACGGGACTGCCGCGGCGCCGGTGTTCATGAGGACGAGGGGCTGATTTGCCTCGCGTGCGCTCGTGCCGCCGTTCTCGCCGAAGAGCTTGCTCCACCATTCGTTTTCGTCTGCGGCCGTTCCCGCGATCGTGTTGAGCTTGTCCGCCCATGCGACGGGGGACTGGGTGTTGCCCGCAAGCGCTTTGTAGTTCTTTGCGTATTCCTTCCTGAGAAGGCCCGCATAGACGCCGTCGGGAGCCTTGTTGGGGTTCTTGGTGGGATCGCCGTCCTCGGAGACGAAGATGTTGGAGCCCGCGACCACGCCGCGGAAGGAAGAAGGCGTTGCGAGCCCTTCCTTGATGTTGGACGAGGCTTCGGCGCTGTCAAACTTGGAAGTGTTCTCGGCATAGGTCTTGAGGGAGACCTTCTGCGCATAGCTGCCCGTGGAGGCGTAGCTGTACTGCGTCTTGGTGAGGTCCATCACCTTGAAATCGGTGAAGGCCGCATATCCGTCGCCGTAGCTCGACGCGTCCGTGCCCTGCACGGTCGTCACGCCGTAGGTGAATTTGAGGTGGAAGGTCTTGCTCGTGTCCGTCTCGTTTGCGACGATGAAGAAACACTGGACCCAGCCCTTATAGATATCGGTAAGTTCGGGATCGTCCTTGTCGATGGTGACGGGAGAGACCGTCTTGCTGTCGAAGGGGGATATGGAGGTTTCCGTCTCGCCGTCGACGAGCGTGATGCCCGCGCCCGATCTTCCCGAGAGCACGTCCCACGTCTTGACGAAGAAGGAGACGAGTTTCCTCGAATTGGGAGCGAGGGTGAAGAGTTCATCGTTCTTGACGGTGGCCGTGTAGGCCGCGCCGTTGGTGGAGAGGAGCATGAGCACGGGGACGTTGTTCTTCGTCAGCGTCGTGCCGAAGGGGAATTCCTTGAAATCTTTCTCGAATACCCGCTTGAGGTAGCCGTTGTCCTCCGCCGTACTGCGGAGATCGTCATAGGTCATCAGCCCGACGACGCTCTGTTCGTCCTTGGGCGTCGTGCCTGTCGCCTTTTCGCCTTCCTTGGCCCCGTCGCGGTTGTCCTTGATGAAGGAGTAGTACGTCTTGTTCTCGGAGACCTTTTCGGAAGTCAGGCCGATGTCGAGATGGTCGCCGCCGAGATCGGAGAAGGCGACGTCCTCAAAGCTGTCCGAGAGAAGGTCGAGCGCGTAGGTGTTAGAGGCGTTCTTTGCGTCACGGTCGAAGATCTTGTTCTTGGAGACCGAGTTGATGTTGCAGGTGTAGTCCGCCGCGACGTCCTTGACGTCCTCTGCATACTTGGACGCCGAGACCTTCTTGACGGAGAGGTCATCGAAGAAGGCATACCCGTCGACGTTCTCATAGCGGTTGTCGGAAGAGGTGCCCTGCCCGAGGCCGAGTTTCATGCGGAAGGTGGTGGTGGCATAGGTGTTGGCGCGGACGTAGAAGGTGTAGTTCTCCCACGCGCCCTTGGTGTTGATGTTCTTCACCTGCATCTCGGGGAGCGTCGTGCCGCCGACGGTGTTGATGATGCCGATATAGGCGCCGCCCTTGGAGGTGACTTCCGTCTTTTCGCCGTCGGTATGGTCGGCGTCGTACCAGTGATAGAGCTTGTCCGTGCGCACCCAGACGGAGATCTCCGCCGCCGTGCCCGCCTCGAGCGTGATCGTCGTCGAGGAAGTGTAGTACTGCCCCGTGCCGAGGACGTCGTCCGATTCCCGCTTGTTGTGGATCATGAGAACGGCGGTCTCTTTCTCGTCGACGCCCTTTCTGAGCGTCAGACCGTCGGCGCCGAGGTCACCCGAGAAGTACTGGATATCCTCGTAGTCAATGGAATAGATATAGTCGGAATAGAGGGAGAACTCCTCGCTCGAGTCCACACCGTAGTACTTGTAGAAGAGCAGACGGTCGAACACGCTCGCCTCTTCCCAGTGGGCCTCCGCGTTTGCCGCGGCCGCCTCGGTGAGTTCCTTGGCGGTAAAGGTGGTGCTGCCGTCGCCGACTTCGGCGACTGCGCCCTCGGGAACGAGGGAATAGGTGGACTTGGTGAGCTGGTCTTTCCACTCATCCGCCTTCACGATGCCCGAAGAGGTCGTGGAAGAAGGGGAGCCCGACGTGAACGACCAGCTCGTGGGCGAAGAGATGAAGGACCTCTTGTCCTCAAGCTTGGTGTCGCGCTCCGAGAAATATTCGAAATTGCCGTTGCGCAGAAGTTGGGTATCCGTCGCGGAGACAGTGGTTTCGTCATCGTCGCCGTCGTCGGGAGTCTCCTCCGTGCCGCCGCAGGCGGCGAGCATGCCCAGAGAGAGGGTAGCGCACAGCGCTGCGGAGAGGGCTACGAGCGTGCCCCTGCGTTTACCATGAAAAAAGTGTTTTGCCATGTTTCCATCCTTTTTTACGGCGGCCCCTGCGGGCAGCCGCCGTCGCATTTTTCGAGTTACGACCCTATTTTAATATAAATTGCAATTCTACGCAAGCAATTCCGCATGACTTCGGGTAAAAAATGAGAAATTTTTTTCAAAATACACACACTTTTCAAAAAGAAAGGGACGGGAGGGGCCTATGGCGGGCGGAAAGAAAAAATGGTCGGATACTGTCGGACGGGCGGGAAGAGGGCTCCTTCTCGGCGCCGTGAACGGGCTTTTCGGCGGCGGGGGCGGCATGGTGGCCGTGCCCCTTTTGGAGCGGGATCTCCCCACGAGAGAGGCGCACGCGACGGCCATCGCGGCCGTCCTGCCCGCAGCGGTCCTGAGCAGCGCCGTCTATGCCTTTACGGGGCGGACGCCCCTCGCCCTTCTCGTTCCCGTCGCGCTCGGCGTCTCGCTCGGGGGATATATCGGCGCAAAACTTTTGCGCATTCTCCCCGTGCGGCCGACAAATGTCCTCTTCGGCCTCTTGATGCTGATCGCGGGGCTCGGCATGGTGTTCTGATGGCATTTTATCTCTACTTCGGCATCGGCATCCTCGGGGGAGTCCTCGGCGGCATGGGGATGGGGGGAGGAACGGCGCTCATCCCTCTGCTCGTGCTTCTCACGGGGACGGAACAGGCGGCGGCGCAGGGCGTCAACCTTCTTTCCTTTCTGCCGATGTCCCTCGTCGCCCTCTCCGTCCATGCAAAGAAGGGGCTCGTGCGGCCCAAAGCGGCGATATATCTCGCCCTTCCCGCCCTCATAACGTCCGTCCTCTTCTCCTTTCTCTCCGCGCTCATCCCGCCGCCCGTCCTCAGGACGGCCTTCGGGGCAGCGCTCGTCATCCTTGCGGCCGTCCGCTTGCGGGACGCCCTGTTTTTGCGCAGTTTTTTTCAAAAAATGTGAATTTCTATCAAAAAAGCGAAGAATCGCCCTTTTCAAAGAGAAAAATACTTTCAAAACGAAAAAAATTTTCAAAAAGGGTATAGACAAAATCAAATGTCTATGGTAAAATAAGCATGCTATTTTGTTTAGAATAGGGTAATTTTCAGTAAGTGACCCATGCGGAAAGATTCCGCAATTTGCGACAGGTGACAGTATGGAGAAAATCGGGATCATCGATTTAGGGTCCAATTCCGCCCGCCTTGTGATCGTCGAGCTCTTCGCCGAGAACTATTTCGTTGTTACAGACGAGCTCAAAGAGAGCGTGCGTCTCGGGCAGGACATGGACAGGGACGGCTTTTTGAAGCCGCAGCGCGTGGCGGAGACCATCCGCACGCTCAAGATGTTTCGGCGCCTCTGCGACGCGAGCGGGGTGGACAGGATCATCGCCGTTGCGACGGCGGCGGTCCGCCGCGCCAAAAATCAGCGCTCCTTCCTCGACGAGATACAGGCGACCGTCGGGATCCGCGTCGAAGTGCTCTCCGAGGAGACCGAGGCGACCCTCGTCTACCGCGGCGTCATCAATTCCATGGATATCCCCAAGGGGATCATTCTCGAGATCGGCGGCGGGAGCACGAAGATCGTGTACTACAACCGCAGGAGCGTCCTGCGCTATATTTCGCTGCCCTTCGGCGCCGTGACCCTCACCGACCTCTTCAAGGACGACGGCACGCCCCAGCAGCAGACGGAGCGCATCGAGGAGTTCTTCACGGAGCAGTTCAAGAAGGTCGACTGGCTCTCGCAGGTCGAACCCGACACGCAGATGATCGGCGTGGGCGGGTCTTTCCGCAATCTCTATAAGATCAACAAGATCGTGCGGAAATACCCCCTCAATACCGTCCATAACTATCAGTTTCAGACAGAAGATTTCCGCTCCATCTACGAGATGGTGCGTGTTTTGGACGTCGAAAAGAGGAAGCGCATCCGCGGCCTCTCACCGAGCCGTGCCGACATCATGCCCGCCGCGCTCGCCATCGTCAAGGCCTTTACGGACTATCTCCACATCGAGTCCTTCACGATCAGCGGCTGCGGTCTCCGCGAGGGCATCATGTTCAACCAGGCCGTGCCCATCACGACGGAGCGGCCCATCTCGGACGTCCTCAGCTATTCGCTCAATACGCATATCAAATACTACGGCTGTAACGAGAAACACATCGAAAATACGGTGCATCTCTCCATTCAGCTCTTCAAACAGCTGCGCGTCCTGCACAAGTTCCCGCGCATCTATCTGAAGGTCCTCAAGATCGCCGCGAGCATGCACGATACGGGCCTCTCCGTGCGCTATTACAACCATCAGGACCACAGCCGCTATCTCATTCTGAATGCGGGCCTCTACGGCGCGACGCACAGGGAGATCGTGCTCGCCGCCTTCGTCGCGGGCTGCCACAGGAAGGAGGACGTCAACGCCTCCGAGTGGGCAAGGTACAAGGACATCGTCGCCGAAGAGGACCTTGATATCGTCAAAAAGCTCGGGATATTGCTCAGGATCGCCGAGGCGCTCGACCGCAGCGGCATGGGCATCGTGAAGGGGATCAACTGCGACGTTTTAGGGGATTCCGTCATCATGAAAACGGAGCTCGCGGGCGACGCGACGCTTGAGATCTCGCAGGCCATGGCCGCCGCTCCCGAATTCAAGAAACAGTTCAAGAAGAATTTGGAGATATTGTAAGTATTTCGAACGATTTCTTTTGCTGCGCAAAATAAATGCGTTCGAGGGGTCAACTGTGTGCATTCCATAGCGTTATCACCCCACGGACCGTGTTTCCTTGAAGGACATTAAGGCGCAAGTATGCGCCAAATAGGGTGCGCTCAGGCGGGGAGACCCCGCCACGCGCAGTAAGTGAGAATGACACCCCTTCCGTCACGGCTACGCCGTGCCACCCACCCCTCAAGGGGTGGGCAAGGGAAAGACGGGCCCGCGTGGGGGAGAACGCTCCCTCTGGATGAACGGGCGGGGCGGGCTTTCCCACAACAAAATCAGAAAATCGCTGACGCGGTCATGGGATCGCGAAGGCAAAGAATAGGACTTATAAGGAGAACAAATCAAAATGACACCCAACTACAAAGAATTCAAATTGCAGGTCGGCGGCAAGGAAGTGACGGTCGAGACAGGCAAGTACGCCGAGCAGACCAACGGCCACTGCGTCGTCCGCTGCGGAGAGACGGCCGTCATGGTCAACGTCTGCATGTCGCCCACGCCCCGCGACGGCATCGACTTCTTCCCCCTTCAGGTGGACTATGAAGAGAAGATGTTCGCCGTCGGCAAGATCCCCGGCGGATTCAAGAGGAGAGAGGGCAGAGCGTCCGACAAGGCCATTTTGACCGCACGTCTCATCGACAGACCTCTCCGCCCGCTCTTCCCGAAGGGCCTCTTCAATGACGTCGTCGTCACGGCGACCGCGCTTTCCGTCGAACCCGACGTCGCACCCGAGCCCCTCGCCATGATTGGCTCCTCCATCGCTCTCGCCATTTCCGACATTCCTTGGGCAGGTCCCACAGGCAGCGTCGTCGTCGGCCTCGTTGACGGTCAGTACGTCATCAATCCCGACGCCGCCCAGCGCGAGAAGAGCACCATCCATCTCAACCTCGCGGGCACCAAGGACGCCATCCTCATGATCGAGGCGGGCGCGAACGAGGTCACCAATGACGAGATGGTCGGCGCGATCATGTTCGGACAGGCCGAGATCGCCAAGATCTGCCTTCAGATCGAGAATGAGATCGTCCCCGCCGTCGGCAAGCCCAAGAAGGAGATCGAGCTCTACCACATTCCCGAGGACATCGACGCCGCCGTCCGCGCCTACGCGTCGGACAAGCTCGACTGGGCGCTCGACACTTTCGACAGGCAGGAACGTCAGTCCCGTCAGGATCAGGTCGGCGCCGAAGTTCTGGAGCACTTCAAGGACATCTATCCCGAAAACACGCGTGAGATCAACGATTCCATCTACTATCTGACCAAGGAAAAGGTCCGCGCGAAGATCTTCGACAAGGGCATCCGCCCCGACGGCCGCGGCCTCAAGGACATCCGTCCCATCTGGTGCGAAAGGAGCGTTCTTCCCCGTGCGCACGGCTCGGCCGTGTTCACGAGAGGGCAGACGCAGACCCTCACGACCTGCACGCTCGACATGCTTGCCGCCGCCCAGAAACTCGAGGGCCTCGACGACGAGACCGAGAAGCGCTATATGCACCAGTATAACTTCCCCGGCTACTGCACGGGCGAGGCAAAGGCGCTCCGCTCCCCCGGCCGCCGCGAGATCGGCCACGGCGCCCTCGCAGAACGCGCCCTCGAGCCCGTCATTCCCTCCAAAGAGGAATTCCCTTACGCTATCCGTGTCGTCAACGACATCCTCTCGTCCAACGGGTCGAGCTCCATGGCCTCCGTCTGCGGCTCGACGATGGCCCTCATGGATGCGGGCGTTCCCATCAAGGCTCCCGTCGCGGGCGTCGCAATGGGCCTCATCAAGAACCAGGAGACGGGCGAGTTCCGCGTCATGACGGATATCCAGGGGCTTGAGGACTTCCTCGGCGACATGGACTTCAAGGTCGCAGGCACCACCAAGGGCATCACGGCCATCCAGATGGATATCAAGATCAAGGGCATCTCCGAGGAGATCATGCACACCGCCATCGAACAGGCCAACGAGGGCAGACAGTTCATCCTCAATAAGATGCTCGAATGCGTTCCCGAAGTCAGCCCCGAACTTTCCAAGTATGCGCCCCGCATCATCTTCTTCCAGATCGACCCCGAGAAGATCGGCGACGTCGTCGGCAAGCAGGGCAAGGTCATCAACTCCATCATCGCCGAGACGGGCACCAAGATCGACATCGAAGAGGACGGCACCGTCTGCATCGCGTCCTACGGCGACAGCGAGGCTGCGCTCAAGGCCAAGGCCATTGTCGAGAGCATCGTCCATGAGCCCGAGGTCGGCGACATGTTCATCGGCCGCGTCGTGAGGATCCGTTCCGAGATCGGCGCATGGGTGGAATTCGCCCCCGGCAAGGACGGCATGATCCACATCTCCAAGCTCTCCGACAAGCGCGTGGAGAAGGTGGACGACGTGCTCTCCATCGGCGACACCGTCAAGGTCAAGATCATCAAGATCGGCGAAAAGGGCATCGACTTCAAACTTCTCGAAAAATTGGACTAATTCAATGATCGTTATCGCCCTCTCCTTCGGGAGAGGGCTTTTTGTTTTGCCTCACTGCTCATCCCGAGGCCCCGCTCATCCTGAGAGAGCGTAGCGACCGAAGGATCCCCTCAAACGAAGTCCGCTCCGCCCCCGCGCTGCTCTGGACCGCATCTCGCCCTCCCCCTTTGAAGGGGGAGGGGTAGGGGGCAACGAATCCGAACATGCCCACCTTAGTCACCTTCGGTGACAGCTCCTCCTCGGGAGGAGCCGAGAGCCCCGCGCGGCTCTGAGCCGCATCTCGCCCTCCCCCGTTGAAGGGGGAGGGGTAGGGGAGGGGGTTGCTCTTCCCCATTGTCATCCCGAGCTTGCCGAGGGATCTCCATGTTTCCATCGTCATCCTGAGCGTGTCGAGGGATCTCCATGTTTCCATTGTCATCCCGAGCTTGTCGAGGGATCTCCACCGCAATAGAGATTTCTCGACTACGCCTTCGGCTCCGCTCGAAATGACAGAAAGAGGGCCTTCCCCCTGAGGGGTGAAGCCGCTCCGACCGTTTGTATGGGATCCTTCGGGCTACGCTTCAGAATGAGCGCTGTGCGTTCAATTTATAAAAACCCTCCCGCCGTGGACCGACGAGAGGTTATCGATTGAGCTCCGACTTGGAGAGCAGTTTTAATTGTTCAAAGGCATATTTTCGGACGTTTGGCTTTAGGGAACGAAACGATTGAATGAGTTCCCGCTCCTCGTTCGACAGCGCGTAGGGCAGCGCCCCCTCTTCCCGCCCCGCCAGATAATCGAGTGAGCACTCAAAGAAATCGGCATATGCGATGAGGCTGTCTAACTTTGGCATGTGTGATTTTTCATGCGCCGCAATCGTTGTCTGTCCGACGCCAAGCTCGTCGGCCAGTTGCTTTTGCGTGAGGCCGTTTTCTACCCTCAATTCCTTTAGCCTTTCGTTGATTGACATCATTTCCATGTTCTTATTTTAGCACTTTCGTGCTTGAAATACTTGACATAATAACGCGATGTTGCTATAATTGTGTAAAATAACAAAGTTTTGGTTAAAATAAGAGGTAAAAAATCATGGCATTGATTGTATGTCCGCACTGCGGAAAGCAAGTCAGTGATACCGTCGAGCGGTGCATTCACTGCGGTGAGTTTATCAAAGAAAAACCGTCTGAACCCAAAAATTACGCCGATCTTTCTATGGCAGAAAAGGATGATCTTGACTCTGAATTTGAAAGGAAACACTCAGAGTATTCTATGCATCGGGTGGCAAAGAAACAAGTTATTCTTTGCGTGATCATGTATGTGTCATTAGTGATTTTAGTAGCTTTATTGATTTTTTATATTTGTAAACACCAATCCCAATTAAAAGAAAATGAAAGAATTGAAATTGAGTTTTATGAAACACATGGCATGCATTTCCAAGGGTATCATGATGTTGAGGAATTTACAAATATGGGCTGGGTAATGTATAGGGGTGATGAAACTATTCTACTTTCAGAGGAAGAAATGTCCGAGTATCAGAGCATTTTAGCGAATCAAAACGAAGAAAATATATCGTTGGCTATACAGTTTGCAATTTTTTCCGTTATATTGCTTGCATGCTTTATTGTTGTAAGATGTCGGTATAGTGCTAATCATAAAAAAATTATTTTATATAAAAAGCTATATAAATCATGGCTTTTTGAATATAAACAGATTATTTATCAGCCTATCTTGTCGCAAAAAGATAATAAAAGATTTGATACTTTTGATATTTCTAATTACAAATTATAACGGGAGAAAAATATGTCGATGATTCATTGTCCTGAGTGCGGGCAAGAAATTTCCGATAAAGCAACAACATGTCCTCATTGCGGCACGCCTATTTTTGTGTGTCCCGAGTGCGGGCACATTTCTGTGGGAAACATACCTTTTTGCGAAAATTGCGGTTTTTCTCCGGAAACAAAAGAGCTATCCGCACAACCGCATGAGGTCGAAAAACAAGATAGCCACGAAGAGGGCCCCGCAGCAAATGATATTGTAGGACTATGGTTGAAAAACAATCCGCAGGAAATTAAGAGACGTAAGATCGCAAAAGCAATTATTTTTTTCTGTGAGGAAATTATAGTATTTACTGCCGCTCTTATTTGGGCAATCGTCGTAGTGGTACCATGGATAAATTTTCAAGATGAAGATCCTGTTGCGACGGCGGAAATGGTATTGAACTATGAATCCTATATTAGAAACACATGGATCACAGTGTCTGTAATAATTATTTCCACGGCAATTGCCTTTTTCGTGAAGATGTATGCCATTATGTGGGACAAGCGTTGCATTAAATGGATCAAAGAAAACAAAATTGACATCAAAAGCGCACTAAAAAAAGAAACATCTGATTTGTTCACTTCGGGATCGCGAGAATATGATAATAGCTATGAAATTGCCACCAATGAGATTAAATGTATGTATTATTCTGCATTAAAACCGACTAATTTGCCCGATATCGTTGAATGTATAGGAAAAATTTTGGGATTTATAACCTTTGTAATTTTAATTTGCAATTGCGCAAATTTGGGTAATGCAATGATCGCTAATGCTGTCATAGGCAAAGAGATGATTGAAAGTTTTTGGTGGATCGTAAAGGGGATTTGTTCTCCTGCTTTGATTGTTGGTTGTGCCGTATGGCTGATTTATGTGCTTATTATTAGTTCGCTTCTTTTGTCTGGCAAAAAAATTGATATATATTTGAAACAAATTATTTTCGAATAACGCAACCCGCCCGACGGTGAAACCGTCGGGCGGGCGTTCTTTCCGAAAAAAAACTGTGAGGGCTTTTTTTGTTGCTGCGTACCGGAGCGGTAACGCAGCAGCCGGCTCCCGCAAAGCTACCTCATGGCACACGCGCGGCTCCGTTTAGTGCTGCTGTATCCCTACCCTGACACGGTTCGCGGACGCACGTTGCATAAGACCTTGCGATCATCACTGCTTACTGCGTGCTGCCTCCCATAGACAACACCGAGAAAAGCGTTCGGCTCTGCTATAGCGGATTGCAGATACAGGGCACCGCTAACTCCCCGCCTATCACAGCATAATCAGTATACGCTATTTTTCGGAGAAATGCAAGCGATAATGTGAATTAAAAATTAAGAATTAGGAATTAAAAATTGCGGCGGGGGCGTTCATGCTGAGCGCAGCGATGCATCCCGGCAAACGGGCAGAGCTCTGTAGGTTCAATGGGATCCTTCGGTCGCTACTTCCTTGCTCACCCCTTGAGGGGTGGGTGCCCCGCAGGGGCGGAAGGGGTGTCATTCACCCCAAAAAAACTTGCTATTCCGTCAAAATCGTGCTACAATAGTCCTATGGCAAACTGTTCGCATGACTGTTCCACCTGCAGCGCATCCTGCGGGACGCGGAATAAAAATTCCTTCATCAAACCCATCAACAAAAACGCGAGCGTCAAGCGGGTCGTCGCCGTGGCGAGCGGCAAGGGCGGCGTGGGGAAATCCCTCGTCACGAGCCTTCTCGCAGTCCGTGCCCGCGCGATGGGGCAGCGCGTCGGCATTCTTGACGCCGACATCACGGGCCCGTCCATTCCCAAGGCGTTCGGAGTGAAAGAACTCGCCCGCGGCACCGACGGCGCCATTCTCCCCGTCGAGACGAAGAGCGGCATCAAGCTCATGTCGATGAACGCCCTTCTCGAGCATGAAAACGACCCTGTCGTCTGGCGCGGCAGTCTCATCGCGGGCGCGGCGACGCAGTTCTGGACGGACGTCGAATGGGGGGACCTCGACATCATGTTCATCGACATGCCCCCGGGAACGGGCGACGTGCCGCTCACGGTCTTTCAGTCCATTCCGCTCTCGGGCGCCGTCGTCGTCTCGACCCCGCAGGACCTCGTCGAGATGATCGTCGGAAAGGCCGTAAATATGGCGAATATGATGCAAATTCCGCTCCTCGGCCTTGTAGAGAACATGAGTTATTTCGTCTGTCCCGACTGCGGGAAGGCGCATGAAATTTTCGGCCCGAGCCGCATCGGGGAGCTCAAAGATAAGTTCGGCTTTCCCGCCTGCGCACGCATGCCGCTCTCCTATGAGATGCGGGAACTCGTCGACGGCGGCCTCATCGAACGGGCGGACACCGACCCGCTCGCGCCCGTTTTTGCCGAGATCGAAAAGTCCCGTACCATCGAGAAGTGGGAAGGGTAAATCGAAAATTGAGTGCTCCGCGCGTCATCCCGAACGTACGTGAGGGATCCCGAAGAACGAAGTCCGTTTCTCCCCGCTCATCCTTCGCTGCGCCCCAGAATGAGCGACAAGGGTCCCCAAGGAACACATGCCAAACAAAAAAACAGCGACATATGTCGCTGTTTTTCATGTCAGATGAACTTATTTCGCGGGGATCTCCTCGACGGCGGTGGTGGAGGCCCAGCGCTTGATGGAGGCCTTCGCATTCTCCGCCTGTGCGCGGGAAGGATAGGTCGAGCTCGTCGCGAGCAGGCCGCCTCTGCCGTTGAGCACCTGTACCTGCGAGTCGCCGTTCTTGTGCTCGGTGATCTCGAGCCTGTCGGCGGCGATGTTGTCCTGATAGGTCTTGATGCCCGACCTTGCGCTCGAGAGAGATGCGTAGGCGGTGGGGCTTTCAAGCATCACCTGCCCGTTGGGGGCGAAGAGGCTGAGCCAGAACTTGCCCTTGACTTCTTCGATGACCCACTTGCCGTTTGCGGCGGAGACCTTCGGGGCGTCCGCTTTCTTTGCAGGCTCGGCCTTCTTGGGCGCGGCTTTGGGTTCGGCCTTGGGCTCGGGCTTGGGCTCCGCCTTCTTGACGGGTTTCTTGCTGTCCTTGTTGGCGGGTTCCGCTTTCTTTGCGGGTTTCTTTTCTTCCATTTGATTTTCCTCCTTCTTCTCTTCGGCGGGCGTCGGTTCTTCCTTGGCCTCGGCCGTTTCTTCCTTGGCAGTCTCGGGCTCTTCGGCGGGTTCTTCCGCGAATTCTTCGGCCTCTACATTCTCTTCGGGCGCCTCGCTGTATTCCTCATCGGGCTCTTCCGAAGGTTCCTCCGAAGGTTCCTCGGAAGGTCCTTCGGCCTCTGCGGGAGTTTCCTGCGTCTCGGGCTCTTCGGCGGGCTCTTCGGCCGCGGCGGGGGTGCGGACCTCATTTTCGGGCGAGTAGGGCAGATATTCCTCATCGGGGGGAACATTGGCGAGGGCGCGGACGGCCTCTTCCGTCTCGCGGCGGCTCTGCTTTTTCTGCCGTACCGCACGCACGATCATGACGATCACAAGCACAAGGATCACGAAGATGACGGCCGCAAGCACGATGAGCAGGGGCCTGTTCCCGGGATCTTTGATGTAATCCACAAATTTGCTATTCAAAAAATATGCCATAGTATCACTCCTTATTTATACCATATTGTATCACGAAAAATCGGGGCTGTCAATGTTTGACAAAAAATTTTGGTTGCTGTAAGATAGAAATATGAAAAAAATCACGATCATCGGCGGCGGAGCGGCGGGAATGGCCGCAGCCGTCATGCTTGCACGGAAGGGCTGCGCCGTCACGCTCCTCGAACGGGGGGACCGCCTCGGGCGGAAACTCTCCGCGACGGGCAACGGACAGGGGAACGTCACCAATCTTCACATGGGCCCCGCCTATTATTTCTCGGACGACCGCGAAAAAGTCGGCCGCCTGCTTTCCCGTTTCTCCGCGAAGGATACGATAACTTTTTTGGAGAGCATGGGCGGGATCTTTCTGCCCGACGCCCGCGGAAGAGTGTACCCCGCAGGGCGGCAGGCCTCCGCCGTTACCGACCTTCTCCGCCGCGAGATCGCCCGCCTCGGCTGTGACGTCGTCTTGGGCGCACATGTGGATTCTCTCACATATGACGGGGTTTTTTGCCTCAAATGGGGAAGCGGACAGATGCGTGCGGACGCAGTCGTGCTCGCCGCGGGCGGGAAGGCCGCAAAAAATCTCGGCACGGACGGTACAGCATATGCTTTGGCAGAGCATTTCGGCCACTCGGTGACGCCGCTTTCTCCCGCGCTCGTACAGCTCCGCTGCGACCCCAAGGAAGTGCGCGGGCTCAAGGGCATCCGCATGGACGCCGCCCTGACGTTGGTGCGCCGTAACAGGCAGATCTTTTCGACGCGGGGCGACGTGCTGTTCACCGAGAGCGGCCTCTCGGGCGACGCCGTCTTTCAGGCCTCTTCGTATGCGGAGAAGGGGGACACCGTCCTTCTCGACCTTCTCCCCGACGTCGGGCGGGAACGGCTCGCCGCGGCCGTTGAAAAGGGCGGCCTTCTCTGCGTCGTCCCCAACGGCCTCGGGCGCATGCTCGCCGCCCGCGGGAATGCGGAAACGCTCATCAAACGCCTTCCCTTCACCGTGACGGGGACGCTCGGGTTCGACTACGCACAGGTCACCCGCGGCGGGATCCCCTTGGGGGAAACGGACGAAAATCTCATGAGTATGCTGCAAAAAGGGCTCTATCTGGCGGGAGAGATCGTCAATGTCGACGGCGTGTGCGGCGGGTACAATCTGCAGTGGGCGTTCACGTCGGCGGCCGCCGTCTCGGAGGGGATATGAAACTTGTCCTGCACGATCTGCGCCTTGCCCCGCACGAGGGGGAAGAAAAACTCATCGCCCTCTGCGAGAGGAAACTCCGTGCGCCCGTAAAGTACTTCAGGATCCTCAAAAAGTCCCTCGACGCACGCGACAAGTCCGACATCCACTGGGTCTGCACTGCCGAATGTTCCGACCGCGCGGAGCCCCGCGTACAGCCCGTCTATGCGCAGGCGAGATCTTCTCCCCGCGTCTACATTGCGGGAATGGGCCCCGCGGGCCTCTTCTGTGCGCTGCGGCTCCTCGACCACGGCATCCGCCCCGTTCTGTTGGAGCGCGGCAAGCCCGTCACCGAGCGGAGCGCGGACGTTTCGGCCTTCCAAAGGAGCGGGATCCTCGACACGGAGAGCAACGTGCAGTTCGGCGAGGGCGGCGCGGGGACCTTCTCGGACGGAAAGCTCAACACGCAGACGAACACGCCTTTCAACCGCGAGGTCTTGGACCTCTTCGTAAAATTCGGGGCGCCCGCGGAGATCTCCTTTTTGAACAAGCCGCACATCGGGAGCGACAATTTGCAGGGCGTCGTGCAAAATATTCGCACATATGTGCTGAAAAACGGAGGACAGGTGCGCTTTTTGTCCCGTCTTTCCGACGTCGGGCTGCGGGATAAAAAACTCGTCTCAGTCACTGTCAACGGGGAGAGGGAGGACGCCGATGAGCTCGTTCTCGCCGTCGGCCACAGCGCACGGGACACCTTTGAAATGCTCCTTTCGCGCGGGTTCCTCATCGAACAGAAACCCTTTGCGGTCGGCGTGAGGGCCGAGCACCTGCAGGCGGCGATCGGCAGGGTCCAGTACGGGAGCGCTTTTGAGAGCCTTCCTCCCGCAGATTATAAGCTCGTCTCGCATGCGGGGGAGCGTGCGGCGTTCACCTTCTGTATGTGCCCCGGGGGCGTCGTTATCCCCGCGGCGAGCGAGGAGGGCGGCGTCGTCACCAACGGCATGAGCAACTTCGCCCGCGACGGCGTCAATGCCAACTCCGCGCTCATCGCGCAGGTGACGCCCGAGGACTTCGGCTCACAACATCCTTTGGCAGGGGTCGCCTTTCAGCGGAAGATGGAGCGGGCGGCCTTTGCGGCGGCGGGGGGAAAGTACCTCGCGCCCGTGCAGCGCGTGGGGGACTTCCTTGCGGGGAAGGAGAGCTCTTCCTTCGGCGAAGTCCTGCCCACCTATGCCCGCGGGACGGCTTTCGCTCCTTTGGAGAGCTATCTTCCGCCCGTTGTCGTCTCTTCGCTCAGGGCGGCCCTGCCCGATATGGACCGCAGGCTCCGCGGCTTTGCGGCGTCCGACGCCCTTCTGACGGGGGTGGAATCGCGGACGAGTTCTCCCGTGCGCATCGTGCGGGACGAGAGCTTGCAGGCGGCGGGGAAGTCGGGCGTCTATCCGTGCGGCGAGGGCTGCGGCTATGCGGGCGGCATCATGTCGGCCGCTGCGGACGGCCTGAAAGTGGCCGAGGCGCTCGCGCGGAAGTATCTTTAATATATCTTTTATTGATTTTTCACAAAATGAACACGAACGCGGTGTAGAATGAAAGCGATTTGCAGGACATCCTGCGTTTGATGTTGCCTACACCGTATTTTTTCATATTCTCTCAGGAAGCGCCGCCCCGTATGGGACGGCGCTTTCCGCTGACCCCACGGAGCTCCGCCCGTCTGCTGGGATCCTTCGGCTGCGCTCAGGGTCGGAATGAGCGGGGGCTGTGACAACTTTTCCGAAAGAAAATGCAAAAATTTTTCGGCAGGGCTTGAAAAATGCTTTCCGATGCTATATAATGGAAATAACATTTTTCATTAGGGGGAAAGTACATGAAACATTTCAAGTGGTTGCCTCTCTTGCTCGCGGGGGCAATGACGTTCTCTGTTTTCTCGCTCGCGGCTTGCGACAATGGCGACAAACCGAACGGCGACGATACGCAGCAGAACAACAACCAAAACAACAACGATCAGGATCAGACCGCACCCACCTTCAGCGGCGGCGGAAAGATCTGTTACGACAACCTGCCCGATGACGGCGTCACCCTCTCCGCAGAGGATACGACCTTTACCGCGCCCAAGGGGCTCGATACGTCCAAATTCACGTCCACGGGCTCCAAGGACTATACGAAGATCGCGACTTACGATGCGGCGACGGGCGTCTTTACGGCGGTCGGCGCAGGCGAGATCGTCTACACGGACGCGGACGGAAACTTCGGCAGGGTCACGGTCGTTCCCGCCTATGTCGAAGATCCCGAAAACCAGTATGCGGGCAGCGAAGGCGTCGACACGAACGAGGAAATGAGCGAACTGCTCGGCCACACGCATGACCCTTCCTTCATCGAAGTCGTCAGTTCCAAGACGGGGAGATCCACCTATTACCTGCTCTCCACGGGCTGGGCGGACACGACCGAGGATGACGGCGTCAAAACGTACGGCAACGCGATCCACTCCTCCAAGGACCTCATCACATGGGAATACGAGGGCAGAACGTTCGACTACGCCAACCGCGACGAGGAATTTGTCGACACCAAGGCGGGCAAGTGGCTCTATGACGGCATCTGCAGCGGCTATGGGAAAGCGGACGCCAGCTGGTGGGCGCCCGACATCGTGCCCTGCCCCAATGGCGGATATTGGCTCTACAC
>CANREC010000019.1 GCA_947629535.1 uncultured Clostridia bacterium
AACAAACGCCCCCGCGAGATCCTTCGACACGCGCTTACGCGCGGCTCAGGATGACGCGCCGAGCGCGTCCGCGGGGCCGCTCCGCCCATTCAATGAGATCCTTCCCCTTCGATTGCGCGCGGGTCAGAATGAGCGGGATTCTCAAATAAAAAAACTCCTCGTGGGAGGAGTTTTTTTATGTCGCTTTTAGTCGGCCTTGAAGGGAAGAAGGGAGGCGACGCGGGCGCGTTTGATGGCGATCGCGACCTCTCTCTGGTGTTTCGCGCAGGTGCCCGTCATGCGGCGGGGCAAGATCTTTCCGCCCTCGCTGATGAACTTCTTCAGCTTGTTGACCTCTTTGTAGTCGATCGCGCTCTTCTCCTGGCAGAAGAGGCAGACCTTCTTGAAGTTGGGTTTCTTGAACCCGCGCTTTGCGGGACGATCGCCTCTCTCGCGCTCGCGGCGGGGCTCGGTCGTCTCTTTGATCTCCTCTTTCGCTTCTTCCGCGGGCTTTTCGGCTGCCTCTTCGGCGGGAGCCTCTGCGGGAGCTACGAGCTCTTCATTTTCTTCCATGATGATTCTCCTTAAATTTCAGATTTGGGGGACTCAGAACGGAATATCTCCGTCGTCGTCGAAGGATTCGAGCGCGGGTTTCTTCTTCGGAGCGCTTTGGGCGGCTCTGGACGCAGACGCATCGTAGAAATCATCTCCCGAACTCTGGCTCCTCGATGTGAGGAATTCGATATCTTGCGCGACGACGTCGACGGCCGTGCGGCGGTTGCCTTGGTTGTCCTCATAGTTGCGGATCTGGATGCTGCCCGAGACCGCGACCTTGTTGCCCTTTTTGCAGTACTTGCCGACGTTTTCGGCCAGTCCGCGCCAAGCGGTAACGTTGAAGAAGTCCGTCTGCCTCTCTCCGTCATTCGAAGAATAGCTGCGGTTGACGGCGATCGCAAAGCGGCACATGGGCACCCCGCTGTTGGTTTCCGACATCTCGGGGTCACGCGTAAGATTTCCGATCAAAAACACCTTATTCATTTTACTTTTCCTCTTTTTTTGTGATCACGCGGCGAAGCATGTCGGCGGAGATCCCCGCAACACGGTCAAGTTCCTTGACGACAGGGCCCTCTGCGACAAAGTTCATCAAGACGAAATAGGCTTCTGTCTTGTACTGGATGGGATAAGCCGTCTTGCGGACGCCCCATTTGTCGACAGATCCCACGGTTCCGCCCATGGACGTGACGATATCGGCATACTTTTTGAGTTCGGCCTCTCTCGCTTCGTCCTCCATGTCGCTCTTCAAGAGCATGAGCATCTCGTACTTCTGCATTTTTATTCACCTCCCGGTCTTATTCGGCGTGCGATCGGACGCACGCAAGGTTTGTACCATACATTATAGACGTTTTTGAAGATCCCGTCAATTGTTTTTGTGACGGGAACGAAAAAAATTGTGGCCAAAAGGGGGACGTGATCAAAACGACACCCCTTCCGTCTCGCTACGCTCGACACCCACCCCTCGAGGGGTGGGCAAGGCTCCGCCCTTATGGCCGCGGGATCCCTCGACTGCGCTCGGGATGACACGCGAACGCGTGTGCCTTTTCGCCTCGGGATGACGCATTGGCGGGGGCAAAAAAACACCCGACGCTCCCGCGTCGGGTGTAGAAAACTCTTTCTTTACGGTCAAATTTTATCAATCGGATTCGGCCATGCTCTTGATCAATTCGATGACACCGTTTACGGTAAGTTGGTCGAGGTTGGTCTTTCCCGCCAAATCACTATGACCATTTTGAACGGCGAGCGCTACAAGTGCTGTAATATCGACAGAGGGATTTTCATTGACAAGCTCGTGAACATACATCTCGCCGAGCGTGATCGTGTTGATCTTCCCTGCAACATTCGTGACGAGTCCGCCCATTTCGGTGATCTTCGGCATGGTTTGCGTGTCGCCGAGGAGCAGATACCAAACGCCCGAATGATAACGCGCTGCTTCCGTCGTCCCGCTGTAATACTTCACCGTGATGCTTGCGTCGCCCTCTGCGTACGTCTCTGTGCCCGATGCCGCGGCATAACGGTAGGAAACGTCGACCTTATCGATGTAGTAGTACTTGTCGGTTTCGCCCGTTGCGTCCTTGTTCTCGAGGATCTTCTTGCCCTTCACAGGGGCGCCGTCCTTCGAATAGCTGTAGACGGGCTCGAGGTCGTGGCGGACGTTCTGCGCGTCAACGTACCAGTAATTCTCGTATTCGTCATGCTGGACTGCGTTCGCCTCTCCCGCATAAGTAGCCCATTGAGCGGAATCATCGTTATCGTGATCCACGACGAGGTAGCTCACCGAGCGGGTGACGAACACCTTGTTCTCGACATACTTTCCGTGCTGAACGGAATTTTGGTCGGCGACCTTCGTCCAGTTCGTGCCGCTGCCCGTGTAGTAGGCGCCGAAAATTTCCGTGGTGCCGTGGTAGTATTTTTCGGTGATGTTTTCCGTGAGTTTATCCTGTTCGGCAACACGCTTCGTTGCGTCAAAGCCTTCCTTCTTCGCATACGACCAGATCTCGTCGCCGAACACATCTTCGACGGTGAGGCCGTTGATGGCGTCGCCGAGGTCCCCGATCTCGGTGTCCTTGAGGGCGTCGAGGATCTTGTTTTCACCGTTGAACGCATCGGGGCCGAGGACGTCCTCAAGCGTGAGCGTATCGATGCTCGTGGAGATCTCGCCGAGGCTCATATCCTTGAGGACCTTCATCATCTGAGGCGTATTGGGATCGTCGGGGTCGATGTCGATGACGGAGCCGAGGGTGAGGGAATCGATCTTCTCCTTATCCGTGAGGTCGGAGATGCACCAATTCTTCATGGCGATCATGATGGGAGCGGTGTTGGGGTCGGACGCATCGATGTCGAGGATCTGGCCGAGCTTGAGACGGTCGATGCGGCTGCTCTGGCCGAGGTCTTTGAGCGACCAGTCCTTGATGACGCCCATGATGCCCGTGGCGTCATCGAGATCGAGCACAGAGTTGAGTTTCAAGGATTCGATCTTTTCCTGTTTGGTGAGGTCGTTGATGGTCCAGTCGCCGATCGCGTTCAGAAGTTTGGAGTCGCCTTCGCCGACGATCGAGCCGATCGTGATGTCGTCGAAGAGGCTGTTCTGGCTGTCCATGAGGTCGGCAATGGACTTCTTTGCATAGGGCTTGCCGTCGGGATCGTTGGGGTCGGGGAGCATGACGATCTTCGCCGCATCTCCTTGGCCTTCGATGATGTATCTGCCGCCGCCGACGTACTGTTTGTCGCCTGTGGGCCGGCCTTGGTCGTCAAGGACGTCCTCAGTCTGATACTTGCCGTTGCCGTCCTTGAGATATTCGCCGTCCTCGTCCTTGGCCATTTCGTTGCCATAGGCGAGCGTGCGGAAGATGGCCTCGGAATCGGGCTCGATGGGAAGGATGTCGTCCACCTTCATGTCCTCGATGATGGTATCGGCATTTTTGAGGAAGTCGTTGAGCGTCTTTGCGCTGCTCTCGTGGCCCGCTTTCATCGTAACGATCTGATGAGCGGTGCCGTCGATGGCCTGGAGTTCATAGTCCTCGCCGCGGGTGCCGTAGCAGAGCGAGTAGACCAGATCGTCCTCGTTGGACTGCTCGGATTCGAGACGGATGTCGAGGCCGAGGAAGGAGCCGAGCTGAAGGCCGCCGAGGAAGTCCATCATGCCGTCGCCGCTGTCAGAGGAGCCGCCGTCGTCGCCTGCGGCCGTGGGCTGAGGCGCGAGCGGATCGCTATCCCCCGTATTTGCAAGCGAGGGAACGAGGTCGGTGATGTTTGTGGGCTGTTTTCCGCCGAGCATCTCGATCGTGCCGTCGTCTTTGATCTTATAATCTTTGAGATATGTACCGTAGCTGAGGGTATAGAGGGGAGCGTTGCTGTTGATGTTCTCGACCGTGACGCCCTCGTCGAGGCCGAGCACGGGACCGAGCTGGATCTTGGGAAGAAGAGTATCCCTCGCGAAGTTGCCGAGCTCGCCGAGCTTGGTCTCCGCGACTTCTTCGTACGTTAGGGAGATGCCGAGCTGGTCAAGATTTTCCGTGAGGAGCTGTTCGACATACGTCTTGAGGAGAGGGGTGTACTTCTCGAAGTTCTTGAGGGTGAGATCCTTGGGATTGCCGCTGATCTCATTCATCTCATGGACGAGGTCGTCGTAGATCTCAAAGACAGTTTTTTGAAGATAATCTTCGCTGAGATAGCTCTTCGCATCAAAACCGAACTGGCCCAACAGGTCCTCCGCGGGGCCGTTGAGCAAGATCGCGGCCGCGCCGACGACTGCGCCGACGACGGAGAAGATACCCATGAAGAAGGCGAGGCAGACGCCGAAGATGCGCCAGAAAATGCCTCTCGGCTTATATCTCGAGCGCATGGGGATCTCACCCGCCTCGACGAGTTCCTTCTCGCGTGCGAGCTGACGCTGAAGGAGTTCTTTCTTCTCCTTGCGGGTCATCTTCGGGGGTTTCTGTTTTTTGCCCTTGGGGGACTTGGGTTGAGATCTCTTTGCGGCAGCATCGGCGGCGGCAGCTTCCTTTGCGGCCTTGGCCTGCGCCGCTTTCTGCGCCTTGAGCTCTGCGTCCCTCTGCGCATTCGCCTGTGCCGCCTGTGCCTTCTGCGCTTGGGCTGCCTGCGCCTTCTTGGCGTTTTCGGCGTCCTTTTGAGCCTTCATCTGCGCCTTGAGCTCTGCGTCGCGCTTGGCTTTTTCCTGCGCGGCTTTGGCTTGGGCCTCTTTCTGGGCCTTGAGCTCTGCGTCGCGCTTGGCCTTCTCCTGTGCGGCCTTGGCCCTCTCTGCCTCGGCGGCCTGTGCCTTCTTGGCGTTTTCGGCGTCCTTTTGAGCCTTCATTTGCGCCTTGAGCTCTGCGTCGCGCTTGGCTTTTTCCTGCGCGGCTTTGGCTTGGGCCTCTTTCCGGGCCTTGAGCTCTGCGTCGCGCTTGGCCTTTTCCTGTGCAGCCTTGGCCTTCTGTGCCTCGGCGGCCTCTCTTGCGGCCTTGGCTTGGGCCTCTTTTTGAGCCTTGAGCTCTGCGTCGCGCTTGGCTTTTTCCTGCGCGGCCTTGGCCTTCTGCGCTTCGGCTGCTTCCTTCGCGGCTTTGGCTTGCGCTTCTTTTGCTGCCTTTTCCGCAGCGGCGTTCTTGTTCTTTTCGTCTGCCATTGCTGTTACTTGCTCCCTGCTTAAATTTCGAATAGGTCGTTCTACTGAACAATTATAATACACAAAGGCCGAAAAATCAAGCATTTCAGCGTACAAATTTTGCCAATTTCACGGCCGCAGACAGAAAAGGGGAGCGCATGCTCCCTTTTCCGACGGTCGTCTTGATGTTCATGCCCGTGCGGGCGATTTCGGGCTCTCCTATGCGGAGAGGTTCAGTCGGGGTCGCCGCCGCCGAACGCGCGGAAGGAATCGAGTTTTCTGCCGATGAGGTCTGTCTTTTTCTCGGCGCTCTCCACGCTGTCCTGCGCCTCTTGCAGTTTTCTCCGCGTCTTTTCGAGAAGGTCGGAAAACTTGGCGAATTCGAGGCGGAAACTCTCGAGCATCTCTCTGAGTTCCCCCGAACGCCGCTCGATGGCCGCCGTGCGGAACCCCGTCTGAAGGGTGCTGAGGAGCGCCCCGAGATTGGTCGGCCCGCAGACGATGACCCGCCGCGTGCGGAGAAAGTCGGAGAGCCCGACCATCTTGCAGACTTCGGCATACAGCCCCTCGGAGGGGAGATACATGATCGCAAAATCGCTCGTCGCGGGGGGAAGGATGTACTTTTTGGCAATGGAATCGGCCTGAAGTTTTACGGCCTTCTCCAGATTCCTGCGGGCGATGAGCTCGCCTTCGCGGTCCCCCCGTTCGGAGGCCCCGACGAGCCGTTCGAACTCTTCCAGCGGGAACTTGCTGTCGATGGGAAGGAGCGTTTCGCCTTCGCGGGAGGGGAGAAGGACGGCAAAGTCCACAAGGCTGTTGTCGAGCGGGTTGAGCTTGACGTTCCGCCTGTACTGCTCGGGCGAGAGCATCTGCCCGAGAAGGGCGTCGAGCTGTGCCTCTCCCCACGTCCCGCGGAGCTTGACGTTGGAAAAGACCCGCTTGATGTCGGCGACGTCCCCCGAGAGGGATTTCATCTCGCCCACGCTCTCGTACATCTTCTCGAGGCGGCGGCCGATCTCGTTGAAACTCTCGGAGAGCTTGCCGTCGATGGAGCTCGTGAGTTTGTCGTCGACGGTGCGGCGGATGCGCTCGAGATTCTGGGCATTGATATCGACGATATATTTGAGATCTTCTGCGAGACGGCCCTGAATGGCGTTGAGCCGCGCCTCGGTCGAGCGGTTGAGGGTTTCCGCCGTCCGCGCCGTATAGTCCGTGAGCGAGGCGATGCGGTCGACGTTCTGCAAAAGGCGCTGCGTCTCCGCCTCCGACGGCCCGCCCTTGCCCCTTTTGAGGAGCAGAGCGACGACCGCCGCAAGCACGGCGGCACAGAGAACGATATTGATGACAAGCAATGCAGTGACCATACTTTCTCCTTGGTTGATTGAAAATGGAATGTGCCCCGCTCCCTCTGAATGACGCATTGTCGAGGCAAGGACGTCCCTGCCCCCCGCGTCATCCTGAGCCGCGCGTAAGCGCGTGTCGAAGGATCCCGAAGAACGAAGTCCGATATCGACCGTCGGGATCCTTCGGTCGCGCCTCAAAATGAGCGCAGGACCGCCCTTCAGAGGGTGCGGATGAGACGCAAAAGATAGGACTTATTGTTCCGTTTCCCGTCGAGAGCGCAGTCGAGAAGAAGGGCGCGGAGCGTCTCGGCCGTGTCCTTGGGGGGAACGCCCGCCCGCTGTACGTCAAGCCCGTCGACGGCGAGCTCCCTGAGCGTGAAGGGCACGCCCTCTTCCCGCATTTTCGCCAAGATATCCTTCCATTTCGTGACGGCGGGCGCCTCGGCCAGAACGTCCTTGCAGGCCGAAAAATCAGCCTGCTTTACGGCGAAAAATTCCTCCAAAAACGCATAATATTGCACGATTTCCCGCCGAACCTTGCTCTCTTTCATCTTGAGGTCGAGGTCGCGCATGTGCAGCCGTACGAGGAGACAGACGCGCTCGGTGACGTGCGTGGGAGCTTTCAGCCGCGTCAGGATGTCCCGCGCGATGCGTTCGCCCTCGATCTCGTGGCCGTGATAGTTGCCGTTGTGGATGCGGCAGAAGGGTTTCCCCACATCGTGGAGAAGGGCGGCAAGGCGGACGGAAGGAGCCGCATACATGACGGCGCGGAGAGAATGCTCCAAGACGTCGTGGTCGTGGAAGGCGGGATTTTGCTCCATGCCGTCGCCGAGGGCGAGCTCGGGAAGGATCTCCCTGAGCACCCCGATGTCTTTCAGCACGCACAGACCGCGATAGGGGGCAGAACTTTCTCCCCGTTTTTCGTCCGAATGCAGGATCAGCATGAGCTCGCTGTAGATGCGCTCGGGGACGATGTCGCCAATGAGCTTGCTGTGCTCCTTTGCGCCCGCGAGGCATTCCTCATCGGGAGAAAAGCCCGTCTGCGCCGCTTGCCTTGCAAGCCGCATGAGCCGCAGCCCGTCCTCGCCGAACACCTGCGCGGCGGGGGCGACCGTGCGGAGGACGCGGCCGCGGATGTCGGCCGTTCCGTCGAGCGGATCGACGAATTTTTGCGCACTTATGTCGTAATAAACGGCATTGCAGCGGAAATCCCGCCGTCTCGCGTCCACGGCGATATCGTCCGTAAATTCCACCGAGACGGGGGCGTGGGCGCCCGTTTCATAGACATCGCGGCGGAACTGCGTGAACTCGGCGGAGAGGCCGTTTTCATCTCCGATCTTCACCGTCCCCGTGCGCGGATAGACGGCCTTGACGGTAAAGCCCGTCTCCTCGGCCGCGGCGATGAATTTTTCCGCGGGGCAGGGAGAGGCCATGTCCCAGTCGGCCCGTTCGGACAGGGGCAGGCCGAAAAGGAAGTCGCGCACGCTCCCCCCGACGAGGTAGAGCGGGCTCGGGCATTTCTCCGCCAGTTTTATGAAGCGCTCGGGCAGAATTTTTCTCATGAACGTATTATAGCAGGAACGCGGACGATTGTCAAATGCAGAGCTCTGCAGGTCAACGAGATCCGCCCGTTTAATGGGGTCCTTCGCCGCGCTGCTTCGTCGCTACGCCCCTTGTGCCGCGCTTGGTGCAATAAGAATGCGCGCGGGGCAGGATGAGCGGGGAGACGGGGCGGAAACCGTTGCCGACAAAAAACGGGGAGAAAATCGAAGGAAATTTTCCGTTCTCCCTTGCAAAAATCGGAGATATATTGTATCATAGAGACGGGAAATACCAAAGACATGCTGCACCTTATCATCAATCCGAACACAAAAAAGAGCGAAAAAGTGCTTGCAGAGGCGGAAGCCGTCCTTAAAGCGCGCGGCGCGGAATATGACGTGTTCCGTTCCAGCACCGTGGGAGACATCGGACGGGAGACCGCCCGCCTCACGGCCCGCGGCGGAGAGACGGTCATCGCCGTCGGCGGGGACGGGACGCTGAACGAGGTCCTTTCGCACATTGCCGACTTTGACGGGACGGTCCTCGGGCTCATTCCCGCGGGCACGGGCAACGACTTTGCGGCCAAGGCGGGCATCCCCTACGGGGCGGCGGCCGTTGACCTCATTTTGGGGGGAGAGCCCAAATTTACGGACTTTCTCGACTGCGGCGGGGGAATGCGCAGCCTCAACATCGCGGGGCTCGGCATCGACGTCGATATTTTGGAGCGCAGGGAACGCAAGAAGGCGCAGGGCAAGAAGATGTCCTACTTTTCGAGCCTCATCCGCTCGCTCATCAAATATAAACCTGTCAAAATGCGCGTCGTCGCCGACGGCAACGAGAAGGAATATTCCGTTCTCCTTGCGGCGGCCTGCAACGGGTCGCAGTTCGGCGGCGGGATCCCGATCTGCCCCAAGGCCGAGATCGACGACGGCAAGATCGACCTCATCGCCGTGGACTGTCCCAACAAGATAACTCTGCCCTTCTATCTCATCAAACTGATGCGCGGGACGCTCGACCGCAAAAAGATCTACCACAGGATCCTCTGCGAGACGGCGGAGATCTATCCCGAGGGGACAAAGAGCGTACAGCTCGACGGGGAGCTCTTTCCCGCCGAACAGCTTGCGGTCAGGATCGTGAGCGGGAAATTACGCATGTATCGAGGCTGAAATGGGGAACCTGTACAGAGACATTTTAGAGAACATTCCGACGGCGGCCATCGTCGTCAATGAAAAATTGCGGGTGAGATATTGCAACCGTGCCTTCCGCGCCTACTTCGGCGGGGCGGAGCGCGGGAGCTTGGCGAGCGCCATCTCCTGTACCGAGGAAGAGCAGTGCGGAAAGGGGGTGAAGTGCGCCTATTGTACCTTCCGCGCCTTCTTCGAGGACGCCGTGCGCTCGGGCAGGACGTCCTTCCGCAAGCTCGTGTTCCGCAGGGGGAAAGAGGCGCTCACTCTCCGCATCAAGGTCCGTCCGATGGGGGAGGGCCTCTATCTCGGCCTCGCCGACAACGCCTATGAGTCGGAGATCGCCCGCGAAATGTCCTCGGCGCAGGACATTCAGCAGCGCCTTTTGCCCGCCGCAAAGAGCGACGCGCCCTATTCCTTTATGTATATCCCCTGCCGCGAGATCGGCGGGGACCTGCCCGACGTCTATGAGGCGGGCGGCGAGACGATGGGAGTGCTCGCCGACGTCTCGGGGAAGGGCATCTCGGCGGGCATGCTCTCCGCCTTCGTCCGCGCGGGGTGGGACAGGAGCGAGACCTCTCCCGCGAGGGCCCTTTTGGGGCTCAATGCCAAGTTTCAGGAGCTCAACCTCGACGAGCGTTCCTATGTGACGGCCGTCGCCGTCCGCATCGCGCGGGAGCAAAAAAAGCTCATCTATTGCGCCGCAGGGCACAATGCGCCCATTCTCCTCAAGAATTCTCAGGGCATCGACGAGATCGTCATGAGCAGTCCGCCCGTTTCGACGTGGATGCCCGCCTTTGTGTACGAGGACGGCGTCATTCCCTACGAAAAGGGGAACATTCTGGTCCTTCTCACCGACGGCGTCACCGAGAGCAAGAGCCCGCGCGGGGAACAGTTCTCCCTCGAGCGCGTGGAGGAGATCCTGCGCGGCAGCGCCAACGCCCAGCGGTTCATCGAGCGTCTCAAGGCCTCTCTGAAGGAATTTTGCGGCGTCTTTAACGACGACATCACGGCGATCGCCTTTGACCTCTAAAAACGTTCGAAATTTGCAAAAAACGCCGAAAAAATGACAGAATGGACCGTTTTTCGAATTATTTTTTCAAAATTTATTGACATGTCCCCGCATCGGGGATATAATTTTTACACAATCTAATAGCCCGAAAGGGGCTTGCGGAGGAATGCCGAATGGAGCAAAGGGGGAACGGAAGGACTGTACGAAGAGCGTGCGGGCTGTTTGCCGCGCTCTTTTTTCTGTTCTCTGCGGCGGGCTGTGACATGGGGATCGACATCCCCGACCTTCCCAAGGAGCCCGCTCCCGTCACGGGGATCGACCTCTTTGTCACCTCTGCGGAGATCGCCGCGGGCGCACAGTTCAGGCTCTCCTCTTCCCCCGCGGGCGAGGAGGACTTCTGGATCTCTTCCGATGAGAACATCGCCACCGTCGAGGACGGCCTCGTCACGGCGCTCAGGGCGGGTTCGGCGGCCGTCAACGTCTCCAACGGACGGGAGATGCGCTCCTGCTCGCTGACCGTGAGGGAGGACGCCGTCGGCATCAAAGTGACCGATTCGGACGCCAACATCGCCGTCGGGGACAGACTGGTTTTCGGGACGGGACTTCCCTCCCGCTACAGCGCAAAGTGGGCCTCTTCGGACGAGGCCGTCGCGACCCTCTCTTCGGACGGAGAGCTGTCGGCGGTCGGCGCGGGAAAAGCGACGGTTTCCGCAACATATAAGACATTTTCTGTGAGTTACGACCTCACGGTCCTTGACCTTGAAGGGGAGGGGACGGAGCGTCAGCTCATCTGGTCGGACGAGTTCGACGGCGATACGCTCGACGAGACGAAGTGGGAATACCAGCGCGGCGTGCAGGACGTGTACGAAAACGACGGAAAGACGTCCTACGGCCCGCTGTTTTGGGGGAACAACGAACTCCAGTACTACACCAAGGACGCCGTCTCCCTCGCCGAGGGGGTCATGCGCATCACCGCCGCACGGGCGGACGGCCTTCCCGAGGGCAGGCAGTTCACTTCCGCCCGCATCGCGACGCGCGACAGGGGATTCTGGACGTACGGCTACTTCGAGGCGCGGATGAAACTTCCCGAGGGCGCGGGCATGTGGCCCGCCTTCTGGATGCTGCCGCAGCCCGAGAAGGGCATGGGCACCAACAACCGCTACGGCGGCTGGGCGGCGAACGGGGAGATCGACATCATCGAGGGACGCGGAAGGCTCCCCTACGAGGTCGGGCATACCGTCCACTACGGCGGCGATCCGAGCACCTATCTGACGCGGCCGACAAAGCTCAAGACGTCCTTTGCGGAATGGCATACCTACGGACTGGAATGGCGGAGCGATCACCTTGCGTGGTTCGTGGACGGCGTGGAGATGTACAGGGTCAACAATACCGCGTGGCGGACGGATTCTCCCCTCGGGCAGAACAACCCTACTGCGCCCTTTGACGTTCCCTTCTATATCGTCATCGATCTGGCGGTCGGCGGGAACTACGACGGCGGGGTCCGTCCCGACGCGTCCTTCGTCTCCGCGGAGATGCAGGTGGACTATGTGCGCGTGTATGCGTGAGAGAATTTCGGAAACAGACGGCATGGCCGTTTGAGATATTTTTGGTCAGGAAAGGGGAAATCAAGGAGGAAAATATGAAAAAGAGATTTTTGGCTGTCCTCACGATGATTTTTGCCGCCGTATTCGGGCTTGCTGTGTTTGCGGCCTGCGGCGGGGACGAGACGTCAAACGAGGACAAAGACGCACCGGACATGACGATCAGTTATGAGACGCTCACGCTCGCCATCGGGGACCAGCGCACGCTCGTCGCGACGGCGAAGGAGGGCGGCCAGATCAACTGGACGACCTCGAATGAGAGCGTCGTCGCCATTCAGAGCCAGGTCGCGTCCCGCGGCGTCGCAAACATTAAGGCAGTGGGCGGCGGCGAGGCGACGCTCACTGCCACGAGCAAGTCGGGCAAGACCATCTCCTGCGCCGTCACCGTCGACGAATTCACGGTGGAGATAACCTGCGAGGGGCTCGAGGGCGGCAAGCTCACGATCCTCCGCAAGGATGACGGCAGCTATGAGAGCAAGACGCTCACGGCGACCGTCTACCGCTCGGGGCAAAAGACGGACGATGGCGTCGTATGGACGAGTTCGGACGAGACGGTCCTCACGGTCGACGGCGGAAAGCTGACGGCGCACATGCTCGGCAACGCCACGATCGTCGCGACCCGCACGGGCAGTTCGGCAAAGGCGGAGATCGAGGTCGAGATCAAGTGGGAGAACGTCCCCGACGGTTGGTATGCGATGGCCGAGACGGGCGCAGGCGGCGCCAACCAAAACCGCGGACATTGGACGTGGGCAGGGTTCCACGGCGACGGCGGCGATCCCGCGCTCAACGGCGAAGGACAGGGCAGCGAAGGCAATGTCACATTCTCCGTCACGAACAATACGGGCTGGAGATGGTACTCCGTCCAGATCTTCTATAAGAACACCGCGATCGAAGAGGCGGGTTTCTACAAGCTCACCCTCACCATGACTTCGGACATCGAGGCGAAGATCACCGTCAACGACACGGAGATCGAGCTGACGAAGGGGGAGAATGCCGTCACAGTCTACTACTATGACGCGGGTCCCGACAGCGAGGACGCGTCCATTCTGATCTACCTCGCCGTGCACGATAAGTACCGCAATGCCCTCACGCCCGACGGATATGACGACGGCGTGGGCAAGGTATTCAACGAGGGCACGCTCTCCATCAAGGACCTTCACTGGGAGCCCTACGATCCGTCGGCGAACGCGCTCGCCGCACCCACGGCCTTCTCCGTCGATGCGGCCACCAAGGAGATCGCGGTGACAGACGCCAATCCCGACGAGAAACGCGAGGGCTATGTGATCGGTTTCTTCGAGGAGGGCAAAGAACAGCCCACCTATACGACGGCCGTCATGAAACCCGTCGAGGGCAGGAACATCCTCACCGACCGCGGCGGCGTCACCTATCTTCCCGATGCGGACGGAAATGTCTCCGCAGACGCGGGCAAGATGTTCCTCGACGATTCCGCCGTCGCAGCAGGGGAATATACCCTCAAGATCAAGGCGTACAGCGGCGTCGCCGCGTACGGCGACAGTGCTTGGTTCGCCTCTTCCGCGAAGTATACCAAGACGGGCGCTGCGGACTATAAAGTCCTTCCTTCTTACCGTGACGTCGACCGCGGCGTCGGCAGATACTACGCGTGGTCGGAATGGGGGCAGATCGACTTTGCGAAGTGCTCCTTCAACGGGGCCACGAACACGCTGACGATGGCTTTGACGGGCGAGGCGAGCTGGTACTCCAATCAGCTCTACTATGGGCCCAAGCCCGACGAATTCAAGACGGATCACCTCTATGAGCTCACCTTCACGCTGAGCGCAAAGAACGCCGACGGGCAGGACATCGACCTCACGAACAAACAATTTATCGTCGCGGGACAGCGCGTCAACACCACGACGGGCACCCATGAATATACCGTGCGTTTCTACTACATGGGCGGGGACTTCACGATGCTCTTTGGCAAGCCTTCCCCCGACTGGCAGAGCGACAGTGCGGACAACGGCGACCTCGGGGCAGGCACCTATGTGTTCTCTGACATGCAGTTCAAGGACCTCACCGATCCCGCAAACGAGGGCATGGTATTCGGCGTCCTCGGCGAAACGACTTCCGTGACGGACAAACTCGTGTACTGGTATGCCGCGTCGTCCGCCCTCACCTACGCTCCTTCCCTCGGCACGACGGCAAACGGCGCCACCATGCACGAGATGAGCTGCACGGCAAACAGCGGGAGCGATACGAGGTACAGCTACACCTTCGACTATACGGTCGATCCCATCGAGGGGAAATTCTGCAACTGGATCGTGCGGTTCTTCTACAAGAAGAGCGCGCTCGCCGTGAATACGGAATATAAGCTCACCCTCGTGCTCGACGCGAGCACGGCGGGCAACATCATCATCAACGACGTGCCCGTATCCCTTCAGAAGGGCGAGCACGAATATCACGTCTACTATACCGAGCAGGCGGGCAAGTCCCTCTGGATGAACATGGCGACGGACAGCAGCATGATCCTCGAAGAGAAACTCGTCATCAAGTCGCTCAAGTGGGAACAGGGGACGAGAGAGCCTCTTGCGGCGCCTCAGAACGGTGCGGTCACGGCGGGTGTCGTCACCTTCACCGATCCCAACCCTTCGGGCGTCGACCATGCCGAGATCGGCCTCTTCAGCGGCGACACGCTCGTCTCCACGCAGAAGATCGCAAACAACGGGAAGATCGACGAATCTCTCCACACGAACGGAACGTATACCGTCAAGCTGCGTCTCTGCGCGGATATGGACCACAGGGACACCGAATGGGTCGCGATCGGCTCCTACACCGTGACGAACGGTTCGCCCGTTTCCCGCGGCACGATGGCGGACGCCGTCAACAATAAGGGCAACTGGTACGTCTGGCTGGACGACGGGGGCAACGGCTCCACGGCGACCCTCACCAAGGCGGAGCTCGACGCCGCCGCCAAGACCATGACCGTCGGCTATACGACGGCGGGCTCTCCTCGGCTCGGTTTCAGCGTTCAGCTCTTCTATGAAGATCCCAACGCCGTGACGGGCAAGACGTACACCTTCTCTCTCAAGGTGAAACTCTCCGTCGCGGGGACGATCACCATCAACGACAAGCAGATCACGTTCACCGCGGGACAGGAGCAGGAGCTCAGCATCGTCTATACCGAAAAGGGCGTCGGCTATGAGGATTGGAACGCGGGCGCGTCCGCCGTCATCCTGATGGGCGTCGGCGTCGCCGCAGAGGCGGACGGCTCACAAAACGCCGTCATGGCGGCCGAGATCACCATCTCGGGCTGGACGTTTGAAGAACTGACTTCCAACCCCAACGGCGACGTCTACGTCATCCCCTCGACGACGTTGCAGGACGATGGCATTCCCGCAGATTCGACCTTCTACTACTATGCCGAATATCCGTCCGACGGGCTCCATAATGCGAAATTCGACCACGGCGTGGTGACCTTCGACATCGCCGGTCACGGCAATTGGCACAGCAACCGTATTTTCTACAAGAGCATGAACGTCCCTCAGACGCAGACTTACACCTTTACGATGAAACTTGAATCGGAAGTTGCAGGCGTTATCCGTATCAACGAGACGTTTGTGACGCTCAAAGTCGGGACGAACGACATCGAGATCCAAGGCTCCAAGGGCATGCTCGCCATGTATATGGGCGAACCCCCGAGAGGCGCAGACGGAAACTACGAATGGGATCGCGGCGGAAACGCATCTCCCACGATAGAGAACTGTCATTTCACGCTGTCTGAGTTCAGATGGACGGCGTCGGACGGCACGGTGTACGGTCTCGACGGGAAGATCTCGTAAGATCTCGATCGCTGCGGCGGTTTTCCGCCGCAGCGTTTCGGCTTTGAAAACAAGGATAAGGAGGAAATCATGAAAATCAAGTTCGGAATCAAGCAGATCGTGCTCGCAGCCGTTGCAGTCGTGCTCGTCGCGATCCTCATCGCGGGGAATGTCATTCTCGACAAGTTTTCTCCCGTGCTGCATGCCTTCTTTGCGCCCGTCGCGGGCGGCTCGGTCAACGTGGGCGGCGCACATGGCGATGAGACCCCCTACGAGTACGGAGCCCGCCTCTCCGAGGAGGCCGAAGAGGACAGTATCGTCCTTCTCGAGAATGAGGACGTAGACGGAAAGCCCTACCTTCCGCTCTCCGCGTCCACAAGATTCAGCATCTTCGGCTACGGCGCGACAGACACAGGGTTCATTCTCAGCGGCGGCGGCAGCGGCGGAACGAACACCAATATCGACTCCAACCAGAGTTCCGAACGGCCGCGTACGACGCTCTATCAAGCCTTTGACGAGGCGGATATCGAGTACTATGGGCCGCTCGCCGAGGCGTATACCGCCTTCAGCTCCAACGATGCCGACTATAACAGCGGCGGCTACACGGGCGAAAACAAGGGCGCAGACAAGGCTCCCAACAACCCCAATGCCAAGTGGTATACGGACAATGAGGCGATCATCAACGACGCCAAGGAATTTTCGGACGGCAACGCCATCGTCGTGTTCTCCCGTATGGGCAACGAGAACGGCGGCGGCGGGGAACTCAAATCGCTCGGCTCCTTCAGCGGCGGTAGCTATCTTGAACTGACGGCAAACGAGAGGGCCCTTCTCCAGACCTTGCAGGACAAGGGATTCAATGTCACCCTTCTGCTCAATACGACCAACTACATCGAGATGGGATTCCTCGACGACTACGACTGCATCAAGGCCGTGCTCGCCATCGGCGCCCCCGGGCAGTCGGGCGCGAAGGCCATTCCCAACCTTCTCGTCGGGAGCAAGCTCGTCGACGGCGAAGAGGTACAGATCAGCCCCTCGGGAAAGCTCTCGGACACCCTCGCCAACGATTGGCAGGACGCCCCGAGCTACAACAACGTCGCCCTCACGGGGAACGTTGCCTATGCGGAGAACATCTACGTCGGCTACAAGTGGTATGAAACGGCCGACGCGGAGGGATTCTTCGAGAGCAAGGGCGGCTATGACAAGGTCGTCCGCTATCCCTTCGGTCACGGCCTCAGCTATACGACCTTCGAACAGACCATCAAGGAGATCAAGTGCGACGGCAAGACGGTCAAGGCGGGGGACGCGATCTCCGAGGACGGGACGTACAGCGTCACCGTCACCGTAAAGAACACGGGGACCATTCCCGCAAAGGACGTCATCCAGCTCTACTATACGCCCGAATACCATGAGGGCGGCATCGAAAAGGCGAGCATCAACCTTCTTGCCTTTACCAAGACGGGCGTCATCGAGGCGGGCAAGAGCGAGGACTACATCCTCACCTTTACGGCCTACGACATGGCCGCCTACGACGATTACGACAAGAACCAAAACGGTTTCTGCGGCTATGAGATCGACGCGGGGCAATATGACATCAAGCTCATGAAGAATGCGCATGAGGCCTATGAAAACCAGTCCGTCTCGCTGCGATCGGACGGATTTACGATCGAGAACGACCCCTTCACGGGCACAGAGGTCAAGAATCTCTTCACGGGCGACACGGCCTATGCGAAGATGCCCGTCGACGGCAGCAAGGGATTGACGACGCCCGTCGATTATCTCTCCCGCGCGGGCGGATTTTCCAATTACGCGAACGCGACCAAGGCGGTCAGCTCCACAAACAGCGCGGCGAGCACCGCAAAGAGCTTTGAGTATAACGGGGATCGCGAGGACAAGGCGCAAGAGGTGAGCGGATACGTCTATGCGGACGAGAGCTCCTACAAGTGGCCGATCATGAAACTTGAGGACGGGAGCACGCCCACGAGGGACGATCTGAACGGGAAAAACAAATCGGTGTTGGTCGTCGACAAGCTCTCTCTTGTGGTGCTCATCGCCGATCCCGAAGAGGAGATCTGGAAACTTGTCCTCGATTCCGTCTCCAAGACAGAGATCAACGAGGCCATCCAGATGAAGAGCGGCACGTTCGGCGCCGATGAGATCGTGGGCGTCGCAAAGCCCGCGACGCGCGACAAGGACGGCCCCTCGGGATTCAACGACAACATCAAGGGCGGCGAAGGGGACATCTATCCCTTCTATCCCGTCGCATCCATGCTCGGCTGCTCGTGGAACATCGACATGATGCGCGAGATCGGCCGTGCGCAGGGCCTCATCGCCGTGCAGAAGGGGATCCAAGGGTGGTATGCGCCCGGCGTCAACCTGCACCGTTCCCCCTACAATTCCCGCAACTATGAGTACTTCAGCGAGGACGGCGTGCTCTCGGGCTGGCTCGCGGCAGGCATCATCAATGGCTCCAAGGAAGAGGGCCTGTATTGCTACCTCAAGCACTTTGCCCTCGCCGAGAGCGGACAGAACTCCAACGAATGGTTCGAGTGGATCACCGAACAGGCGCTCCGCGAAAATTATTGCAAACCCTTCGAGATCGCCGTCAAGGTGAGCATCGATCCCGATACGGGACGTCTCATGAAGAACGTCCGCGTCAGCTATGAAGAGGACGCGCCCGATCCGAACGCCACGGGCGAGGAAGAGGAACAGAAGGGCAAGCTCGTCACCGACCCGAACGGAAGGCTGCAGACGGGCGCAAACGCCATCATGAGCGCGTTCAACTGCGTCGGCGGCATCTGGTCGGGCTACAACCACGCGCTCCTCACCGATATGCTGCGCGAGGAATGGGGATTCCAAGGCACCGTCCTCACCGACTACGGACAGGGTTACATGTTTGATTTCGACCGCGGCGTCAAGGCGGGCAACAACCTCTGGATGACGACGTCCAAGCAGAACGTCTCGCTCAACTTCAACGACGTGGGCGTCGCATACGGCGCAAGGGAGAGCATCAGAGGCATTCTCTTCACCTATCTCGACACTATCTATACGAGCGGGCTCGAGACGACCGTCGCGGCCGAATCGCCCTACTCGGTGCTCTTCGTCTCGCTGTGGGCCATCATCGACGTCGTGCTCGTGCTCGGCATCGGCGCGTGCGTACTGTTCTTCTTCTGGTCGCCGCGCAAGAAAAAGCTCGCCCCCGAAGGCGGAGAGAGCGAAGCGCCCGCGGGAGAGGGCGGCTTGACGGAGCCGCAGCCCCCCGAAGAGGCGCCCGAGGAAACTCCTCCGACGGAATGATCGAATAACAAAAAACAACGGCAGGTCTCCTGCCGTTGTTTTTTGTCGGATGTAGAATTGCCCCGCGCTCATCCTGAGCCGTTATCTCGCCCTCCCCCGTTGAAGGGGGAGGGGTAGGGGAGGGCCCTTTTCCCCATTGTCATCCCGAGCGTAGTCGAGGGATGACGTGATCGGAATGGTCCGTAGCCGCCCCGCGAGGCCCTTCATATGAGCTCAATGTCGTAAAGATAAATACACCATCAAGACGGCGATGTCGGCGGGGGAGACGCCCGAGATGCGCTCGGCCTGCCCGAGGTTGAGCGGACGGATCCTGTTGAGCTTTTCCCGCGCCTCGAGCCTGAGCCCTTCGATCGCCGCATAGTCGATGTCGGGCGGCAGGGGCTTGCTCTCCATCCGCCGTGCCCGCTCGGCCTCGGCCTCCGCCCTCTTCAGATATCCCTCGTACTTTATCTCCGTCTCGCAGGAGAGCAGGACGTCCTTGGGCACATCGTTCAGAATGCCGAAGGCCTCCGAAAGCTCCGAAAGGGGGATCCCGCGGCGGATGAGGTCGGCAAAGCTGACCCCCGACGAAAGGGGCGTTCCGCCGTATTTTGCGACGACCATGTCCGCCTTTGCGCGGTCGGCACGCTCATTCAGGGCACCCATGACCGCGTCGTGCTGTTTTTTGCGGTTTCGGTATACCATGTACCGCTCTTCGGTGACTGATCCGCACTCATGTCCGTATTCGGTGAGCCGCATATCGGCATTGTCCTGCCGCAGAGAGAGGCGGAATTCCGCCCGCGACGTCATCATGCGGTAGGGCTCGTCGGTGCCCTTGGTGACGAGGTCGTCGATGAGCACGCCGATGTAGGCCTCGTCCCGCCTCAAGACGAGCGGGGGCATGCCGCGGAGCTTGAGCGAGGCGTTGAGGCCCGCCATGAGCCCCTGCGCCGCCGCCTCTTCATAGCCCGACGTGCCGTTGATCTGCCCCGCCGTATACAGCCCCGAGACCTTTTTGAACTCGAGCGTGGGAAGAAGGTCGGTGGGGTCGATGCAGTCGTATTCGATGGCATAGGCGTAGCGGACGATGTCGCAGTGTTCGAGCCCCTTGACGGTCCTGTACATCTCCTTCTGCAAGTCGTGGGGGAGAGAGGTGGAAAGGCCCTGCACATACACTTCCGTCGTGTCGGCGCCCTCGGGCTCCAAGAAGAGCTGATGGCGGGACTTGTCCGAAAAGCGCACGACCTTTGTCTCGATGGAAGGGCAATAGCGGGGGCCCGTCGAGGAGATCTGCCCGTTGTAGAGGGGGGCGCGGTCAAGATTTTCCAGAATGATCCTGTGCGTCTCGCCGTTCGTCCAGCCGAGGTAGCAGGGCGTCTGCGCGGCGGGGACGGAACTGTTCAGAAAGGAGAAGGGATAGGTGTTCTCCCCGGGCTGGACTTCGAGCGCCGAGCGGTCCACCGTCCTTCCGTCGAGGCGGGCGGGCGTGCCCGTCTTGAAACGGCGGACCCGAAAGCCGAGGCCGATGAGATCTTGGGTGAGCGCAGTCGCCCGAGAGAACCCGTTGGGGCCGCTGTCATGGACGACTTCGCCCGTGATCGTCTGCGCGTTGAGATACACGCCCGTCGCGATGACGGCGGCACGGCATTCAAAGACGCCCCCGTACGTCGTCTTTACGCCGACGACGCGGGAGTTTTCCACCAAAATTTCCGCCGCCTCGCCCTGCACGATGCGAAGGCCGTCCGTGTGCTCGAGGACCCGTTTCATCTCGGTGTGGTACTTGTTCTTATCCACCTGCGCGCGAAGGGACTGCACGGCCGCGCCCTTGCCCTCATTGAGCATGCGATATTGCAGGGCACAGCGGTCGGCATTGAGGCCCATTTCGCCGCCGAGCGCGTCGATCTCACGAACTAAATGCCCCTTCGCCGTTCCGCCGACGGAGGGGTTGCAGGGCATGAAACCGATGCTGTCCGGGTTGAGGGTGAGCATGACGGTCTTAAGACCCGTCCGCGCCAGAGCGAGCGCGGCCTCGCAGCCCGCATGCCCCGCGCCGATGACGACGGCGTCACATTTTCCTTCCGAAAAAACCATATGTATCTTAAAAATCGAATGCCTATGCGACTATAAGGGCGGAATCCCTCGGCTCCTCCCGAGGAGGGGGCGGAATGCTCATTTTGAGGCGTCCTTTGTCATCCCGAGCCGCGCGTAAGCGCGTGTCGAGGGATCTCCACCGTATTGTCATCCCGAGCCGCGCGTAAGCGCG
>CANREC010000020.1 GCA_947629535.1 uncultured Clostridia bacterium
CTCCGCCTGAGGCGTCCGCTCATCCTGAGGCATAGCCGAAGGATCCCCTCAAACGAAGTCCGTGGGTCTAGTCATTTCGAGCGGAGCCGAAGGCGCAGTCGAGAAAGCTCTATTGCGGTGGGGATCCCTCGGCACGCTCGGGATGACAATGGAAACATGGAGATCCCTCGGCACGCGCTTACGCGCGGCTCGGGATGACAGCGGACGCCGCAGAATGAGCGGTGCTCAATTTTTCAAATCATATGAACATCATTGCCGAACATCTTTCATACGTCTACAATGCGGGCTCGCCGTTTGCGGCGAAGGCCCTCGACGACGTCTCTCTCACGATCGGGGAGGGGGAGTTTTTCGGCATCATCGGGCATACGGGGAGCGGGAAATCCACCTTCGTCAAGCACCTCAACGGCCTCATCCGCCTGCCCTCTTCCCAAAAACACTACAAAAAGCCCAAGGCCAAGAAGGGACAGCCCGCTCCCGTCGTCCCCTCGCTCAAGGTGGGGGAATTCGATCTTGCGGACCGCAAGACGGACTTCTACGGCCTTCGGAAGAGCGTGGGCATGGTCTTTCAGTACCCCGAGGCCCAACTCTTCGCCGAGACCGTCTTTGACGACGTCGCCTTCGGGCTCAAGAATTTTCGGAAGGACATGACGGACGGGGAGATCGCGGCGGCGGTGAGATCGGCGATCGAGATCGTCGGGCTCGACTATGAAAGCGTCAAGGACGTCTCTCCCTTCGATCTCTCGGGCGGGCAGAAACGCCGTGCGGCAATTGCGGGCGTCATCGTGACGCGGCCTGAAGTGCTCATCCTCGACGAACCTGCTGCGGGCCTCGACCCCTTGGGGAAAAGGGAGATCATGGAACTTCTGCACCGTCTCCACGGGGACTGGTGCAAGACGGTCATCATCGTCTCGCACGACATGGATGAGATCGCCGAAAACTGCACCCGCGCCGCCGTCTTTTCGGAGGGGAAACTTGTCTGCGCCCTTCCGCCCAAAGAGCTCTTTCTGAAGGCGGACGAGCTCAGAAGTCTCGGCCTCGACATTCCGCTCGCCGCCAAACTCTGTCTGGCGCTGAAGGAGCGGGGCATTGACCTCGACTGCAACTTCACCGTCGGGGACTTCGTCGCCGCCGTGCTGAAAAAGAGGGGGGAGAAGGCATGAAAGAAGTCTCCTTCGGGCAATACTACCCCGTCTCCTCCTTCGTCCACAAGGTGGATCCCCGCCTCAAGATCGTCTGCCTCATCGCCTACATCGTGGCCATCTTCCTCGCCAAGAATTTTTACGGGCTCGCGGCGTGCGCCTTCGTCCTCATTCTGACCGTCGCCTTCTCGCGGGTGCCCGTTCTGAAGGTGCTGAAGGCCGTGCGCGGCGTCATCGTCCTCATCCTCTTTACGGCCGCGCTGAACATCTTCTTCTACCGCGGAGAGGGGGAACCCTACTTCCGCTGGACGGTCTTTGCCGTCTACCGCGAGGGGCTCATCTTCTCGGCCTTCCTCGTGACCCGCCTCGTCCTGCTCGTGACCTTCTCGTCCATGCTGACGTATACGACGACGCCCGTCTCCCTCTGCGACGGGCTCGAGAGCCTCTTGACCCCCCTCAAGTGGATCCGTTTCCCCGTGCATGCGCTCGCCCTCATCATGAGCTTGGCGCTCCGCATGATCCCCATCCTCTCCGACGAGACCGAGCGCATCAAGAGTGCGCAGATGGCGCGGGGGGCCGACTTCGAGAGCGGCAATATTGTTAAGAGAATAAAAGCAATGATCCCCATTCTCATCCCGCTGCTCATCTCGGCGTTCCGCCGTGCGGATGAGCTCGGCGAGGCCATGGAAGCCCGCTGTTACATGGGGGACAAGAAACGCACGAAGTACAAAAAGCTCCGCTTTACATGGAGGGATCCCATCGTATTTTTGCTCATCGGCGGGCTCGTCGCAGGGGTCGTTCTTTTGCGCGTCTACCTTGGAGGCGTCCTATGAGGATCGCGCTCTTGTTGGGATATGACGGCACCCTCTTTTCGGGCTGGCAGCGGCAGGGGAAGGGGGAGCGGACGGTGCAGGGCGAGCTCGAGCGGGCGGCGGAAAAGGTGTTTTCCGTCCCCACGCGCGTCACGGCGTCGGGCAGAACGGACGCGGGCGTGCACGCCTTGGGACAGGTCGCCACGCTCGACGCGGAGAGCGGCCTTCCCCCCGAAAAGGTCTCGGTTTTGCTCAATGCCGTTTTGCCGCCCGATATTCGGGTATATAAGAGCTGTGAAGTTCCCGCCGCTTTTGACTGTACGCGCGGCGCAAAGCGCAAGACGTACCGCTACGATCTCTACACGGCGGAGACGGAGATCCCTCTCCTCGACCGCTATGCGGTGAAGATTTTGGGGGAACCATGTCTCGATCGGATGCGCGAGGCCGCCGACATGGTGGTCGGAAAACACGATTTTAAGGCCTTTTGCGCGGCGGGCTCCTCCGCCAAGACGACGGAACGGACGATCTTTGACATTTCCGTCACGGCCGAGACGGAAAAACTCTATACCATGTACAGGGTCTCCGTCACGGGAAACGGGTTTCTGTACAACATGGTCCGCATCCTTGCGGGGGAGATCTTGGCGGTCGGCCTCGGCAAGGGGACGGAACAACTCAGAATGGCGCTTGCGACGGGGGAGAGGTCCCTCCTCGCAAAGACGATGCCCGCCAAGGGGCTGACATTGGAAAGTGTGGAATACGGCGTGCCGCTCTTCGGCGCGCAGGAGGTATAAATGGAATTCTTCGATTGGATGGGGATCCCGCAGGCGATCCTCGGACTCTTTCGGTTCGATGTGGACGAGAGCGTAGCGTCCATTATCGAAATGCAGATGCAGGTGCTCGTCATCACGCTCTGGATCGCCGCGGGGCTGTACCTGCTCGGCCATCTCTTCGGCGGGTTCGGGCTCTATAAGATGGCCAAGCGCGCGGGGGAGAAAAACGCATGGATGGCCTTCGTCCCCGTCCTGTGCACCTACCTTGCGGGAAGGCTCGCAGGGGAGACGAGCGTGTTCGGCGTCAAAGTCAAGCGCATCGGACTGTACGCCGCGATCGCCGAAGTTTTATATATTGCAATAAACATTTTTACGCTGACGCTCTCCATGCTCATGATGCGGCCCGAGTGGTATGAACTCACCCGCACGGAGACGGCGGCGGCGACATATCTCGGCACCGAACTGAACGTCGAACTCATGCCGTCGCAATACCGCTGGATGCCGACCGCGCTCAACGTCATGAACATCATCGAGATCGTCTGGTACTTTGTGACGCTCTTCCTGTTCATCGTGCTCTTCATCGCCTTCTTCCGCAAGTACTATGCGCGGAGCCCGCTCATCATGGCCTTCCTCTGCTCCATCCTTCCCGTCAGAGGGTATGTCCTCTTTGCCGTGCGGAACAACACGCCCGTCGATTACAACGCGTGGATGCAGGAGCGCATCCGCAGGATGCAGCAACAGCAGACGCAGCAATACGGAACTCCCTACGGCGGTCCTTACGGCGGCTCTTACGGTCCCGCGGGCGGGGCTCCCGCGGAGCCCTTCTCGGATACGGCGAGCGGGGAGAGCGCGCCGCCGCAAAACGACGATGAACCCTTCTCCGACCTGTAATGTGACATCCCCCTCGGCCATCCCGAGGGGTTTTTCTTTACGATCCCCTCAAATGAAGTCCGTGTTGGGATGACATGCGCTCCGAATGAACGGCCCTGCGTCGGCGGGCAAGCGGGACAAAAACGCTTTACAAATCGCCGCTCCCGTGCTATACTATAAACAGAAATTATAGAATTTCGGTCAAATCGGCTTTGATGTGCTATTCAACTTATAACGGAGTGAAAAAATGGAGCTGATCTCTGCGATCGCAACGCCGCCCGGGAAGGGGGGCGTCGCCGTCATCCGCGTGAGCGGGGACAATGCCGAACGCATCGCGACGGCCATGACGGGCAGGACGTTCGAACCAAACCGCATGTATGCGGGCAAGATCGACTGCGGCGCCTTCGAGGACTACGGCCTCACCGTCTTTTTCCGCGGGCCCAAGTCCTTTACGGGCGAGGACGTCGTCGAATTTCACTGCCACGGCGGGACGGAGATCGCACGCGGCGTGTTTGCCCGCACGGTGGAGCTCGGCGCCCGTCCCGCAAGGGCGGGGGAGTTTACCCGCCGCGCCTATCTCAACGGAAAGCTTTCCCTGACCGCCGTCGAGGGCATGGGGGAGATGATCGAGGCCGAGTCCGAGGCGCACGTCCGCGCGGGATATTCCCTCTATACCGAAAAGCTCCTCTCCGCCGCAAAGGAACTGCAACAGAAACTGACCCATTGCCTTGCGGGCATCGACGCCGACGTCGACTATCCCGAAGAGGACCTCGCCGCCGATTCGCGTGCGGAGACGGAGGCCGCCCTCAAGGAGATCGTTTCAGAACTTTCCGCCCTCTACGCCCGTTACGGCACGGGCGCCAAGATCAAATCGGGCGTCAACGTCGTCCTCTGCGGCAAGCCGAACGCGGGGAAGAGCTCCCTGCTCAACGCTCTTCTCGGCTACGACCGCGCCATCGTCTCCTCTGAGGAGGGGACCACCCGCGACACCGTGGAGGGAACGCTCGAGATACAGGGCGTCCTTTTCCGCCTCACCGACACGGCGGGGCTGAGGGAGAGCACGAGCCTTGCCGAGAGCGAGGGCGTCCGCAGGGCGGAGCGGGCCATCCGCGAGGCTGACGTCATCGTCTGGCTGAAGGAAGAAGATCTTCCGCCCGCCGAATTTCCCGACAACACGCCCCTCATCGTCGTCGGCGCCAAGAGCGACCTGAAACGGCGGGAGGACTGCGACGTGCTCGTCTCTTCCGTCACGGGAGAGGGGATCGGAACGCTCAAGGAGATGCTCTTCTCCCGCGGCGTCGGAGAAGTCGGGGACGGCGTGTACCTCTTGACGCAGCGGCAGGCGGCGGCCGTCAGGAACGCCTTGGACGCCGCAAACCGTGCGCTCGCGGCAGTGAAGGACGCTCCCGCCGAGCTCTACGCGCAGGACCTTGCCGAGTGCAATGCCTATTTGAGCGAGCTGACGGGCGAATGCGCCGCCGAGGACGTCATCGACGAGATCTTTTCCAAATTCTGCGTGGGGAAGTGAGCGCCGCAGAGGCGGCTTTTCCGCGCAGCGCAAGAGGGACCGCGGTCTGCGGTCAAGGAGAGACAGCATGATCAATCTCGAACTCTACAAAGTTTTCTATACGGTGGCTCGGTGCGGGAGCCTCACGAAGGCGGCCGAGGAGCTGTACATCTCCCAGCCCGCCGTTTCGCAGGCCATCAAACAGCTCGAGGCGCAGCTCGGCACCCCGCTCTTCAAGCGCATGCACAAGGGCATCGAACTCACCGCACAGGGGGGAGAGGTCATCATCGGCGACGTCGGCAGGGCGCTCAACATCTTGGGGGGCGTCGAGGATAAATTGGCCGAGCGGCGCGGCTCTCCCGCGGGCACGCTGCGCATCGGCGCCTCGGAGACCATCTTCCAGTACATTCTTTCGGATAAGATCGTCGGCTATCACCGTCTCTATCCGCAGGTCAAGATCGAACTTATCGAGGACACGACGCCACGCATCGTCGACTCTCTCTTGGCCGACCGCTGCGACGTGGGATTTCTCAATCTTCCCATCGCCCTCGACCCCGCGATCAAGGTCGTGGATTCCGTCGCCTTGCTCGACGACATCTTCGTCGCAGGCAGGGCATACGATCATCTCAAGGGGAAGGAGCTCACCGTTTGGGACCTCGAGAAGTACCCGCTCCTCTTCATCGACGCGAACACCGTCGCCCGCGCCTCTATCATGCACTTCGCGGACAGTCTCGGCGTGGACCTCTCGCCCGCGATCGAAGTCGACGGATGGGGGTTCATGAAACAGCTCGTCGAGCGCGGCATGGGCATCGGGTGCATCCCCCGCCAGTACGCCGAGCGGCGGCTGAACGACGGGTCTTTATTCGAGCTCAACGTCACGCCCTCGCTCCCGCCCCGCTCCATCGGTATGGCCATGCTGAAAAACGCAAATACGCCCTTCTCCGTGCGGCTCTTCATCAAGTTTTTCGACCATCTCTCCGAACGGGACAAGAAGGTCTGATCTTCCGTAAAGAGGGAAATAAGGCACAAAAAAACTGCGGGCCGCCGTACTCAGCGATGAGTACGGCGGCCCGCAGCCGTCATACGGAAAGTTCAGTTCTGGTCGAAGATGTCCTCTTCGCTACGCAGGGGATAGGAGACGAGCTCGCCGCTTTCAAGGTCCGTTTTGTGCATGTCGACGCGGTTGATGCGGCGGTTGGAATAGGTCGTGTAGTAGTAGACGCCCTTGTCCGCATTGCAGCAGGACGTGTACACGGTGATCTCGTCCCCGCCGTCGAGCCGCACGCACCCGCGCTGCTGTTCGACGGCGCCCAAAATGTGGAAGAACTGCCCGACGGCCTCATTTTCGCTCTCGCCGCAGCGGGAATGTTCCCTGACAAATGCCGCCTTGACGAAACGGGAGGCCGAGGAGAGATCCCCGGGGAGCCCCATGCCGCCCATGCCGCGGCTGTATGCCGCGATCGGGAAGGAAAAATTGTTCTGCGGCGGCGCGGGAGAGAGGGACATGTAGTTCGCAAGGTGGGTCATCATGCAGTCGAAAGGGGGCTCGTTGGTCATGACGCCCGCGGGGTCGTCGTAGACCTTCAGCCCGTCCGCCGTCGGTTCCACGACGATGGCGCCGCTCCTGTCCGCGATCATCCAGTGCAGAGGGGAGAGGGGGAGTTTCTCGCTGAAGGAGATCGCCGCAAGGTGCATGCCCTCGATCTTCTCCCGTGCCTCCGAAAGGCTCGCACAGCTGCCCAAAATGTAGGGGATAAACTCAAACGGGGTCACGTTTTCCATGCCGTCGGCGGGCGGAAAGTACTTTGCGCTGACGGGAAAATTCAGCCCCGCCATGCCGAGCCCCTTCTCGTTGACGGCCTCGTAGTAGAGAGGATAACCTTCCTGCACGAAGGCCATGCCGATGATCGCATGATGCCTCTTCATCGGGGGCAGCATGCGGAAGGGGAGCGGAAAGTTGCGTGGCGTCACCGTCACGGTCTCATGGTAGGAAAATTCAAGGTCGAACGTCCTGCCGAAGTAGAAATCCTTTTTGGAAAAAGCCAATGCCGTACACATATCTGCAGTTTACCTCTTTGAAAAATTTCTATGTTATAGCGCGGTTTCTATTGTATCACACTTCTCCGCGAATTGCAATACGTCATAAGAAGAAATTCTGCCCCGCTCCCAAGCCCCGCCCCGCTCATCCTGAGCGGAGCGAAGGATCCCCTTCAACGAAGTCCGACATCGACCGAGGGGATTCTTCGGTCGCTGCGCTCCCTCAGAATGAGCACATTGGGGGATCCTCGCTGCGCTCCTTTGGATGACGCAAAAAAACGGCCCGCAGGGCCGTTTTTTGCAACATATGTGCGATTATTTGTCGAAGTGCACGATCGTGGCGAAGTCCTCCGCCTTCAGCGACGCGCCGCCGATGAGGCCGCCGTCGATCTCGGGCTGGGCCATGAGTTCCTTGGCGTTCTTGGCGTTCATCGAGCCGCCGTACTGGATGCGCATCCTGCCCGCATTGCTGTGGGCATAGAGCCTCTTCACGCGCTTTCTGATGTAGGCGATGGCGTCGTTTGCCTGCTGTGCCGTCGCCGTCCTGCCCGTGCCGATGGCCCAGATGGGCTCATAGGCGATGACCAGTTTGGAGAAGTCCCCGACGCCTTGGAACCCTTCCCTGAGCTGTCTGTCGAGCACTTTCTCGGTGAGGCCGTTTTCACGCTCCTCGAGGGATTCGCCGATGCAGACGATGGGAGTGAGCCCCGCATTGAGGGCGGCAAGCGTGCGCTTGTTGACGGTCTCGTCCGTCTCGCCGAAGTACTGCCTGCGTTCGCTGTGGCCGATGATGACGTACTTGACGCCGTATTCGAGGAGCATCTTGGCGGAAATTTCGCCCGTATATGCGCCTTTTTCGGCGAAGTGGACGTTCTGCGCGCCGAGCTTTATCTTGGAGCCGTGGATGGCCTTCTTGACGGCGGGGATGTCGATGGCGGGAACGCACACGACGACCTCGCACTTGGCGTCCTCGACGAGCGGCTTGAGGGCCTTGACGAGCGCGACGCCCTCTTCGGCCGTGTTGTTCATTTTCCAGTTGCCTGCAATGATGGGTTTTCTCATGATTTTCTCCTTGATTTTTGTTGTGTGGGGGAACGACACCCCTTTCGTCTCGTTGCGCTCGACACCCACCCATCAAGGGGTGGGCAAGGATCCGTCCTTTCTCGGCGCCCCTCGAGGGGCGCCGAGGGAAGTCCGCAAAGCATGCGGCGGGCCATAGAGTGCGACAGCGCATTCTGAGCCGTAGGTGAAGGATCTCGGCAAACGGGCGGGCTCCAATGGACGATCGGAATGTTGCTCCGTAGGTTTTATGGGATCCTTCGGCCGCTATGCTCCCTCAGGATGAGCGTTTGCCCTACGCGCGGCGAGCAAAGAAATGTTCGGATCTATTCCTTCTCATTCAGGCAAGCGATACCGGGAAGGACCTTGCCCTCGAAGAGCTCGAGCGAGGCGCCGCCGCCCGTCGAGATATGCGTGATCTTGTCCGCATAGCCGAGCTGCGTGCAGGCAGCCGCACTGTCGCCGCCGCCGACGATGGTCGTCGCGCCCTTCGCGTCCGCAAGCGCCTGTGCCACGGCGTTGGTGCCCGCGGCAAGGATGGGATTTTCGAACACGCCCATGGGCCCGTTCCAGATGACCGTCTTTGCGCTCTTGACCTTCTCCGCAAAGAGCTCTCTCGTCTTTTCGCCGATGTCGAGGCCCATCATGTCTGCGGGGATCTCGTGCGAGGAGACCGTCTTGGTCTCGATGGGGGCGTCGATGGGATCGGGGAAGGCCGCCGTCACGACGGTATCGACGGGGAGAAGGAGCTCCTTGCCCGCCGCCTTTGCCTTGGCGATCATTTCCTTGCAGTAGTCGAGTTTCTCGTCGTCGACGAGGGAAGTCCCGACTTCATATCCCTGCGCCTTGAGGAAGGTATAAGCCATGCCGCCGCCGATGATGAGCGTGTCGCACTTCTCGAGGAGATTGGAGATGACGCCGAGCTTGTCTGCGACCTTCGCGCCGCCGAGGATGGCGACAAAGGGATGGACGGGATGGTCGAGGGAATCCGCCATGACGGTGAGTTCCTTCTCGATGAGGAAACCGCAGACGGCAGTCTTGACGAGGCCGTATTCGACGATCGCGGCCGTCGAGGCGTGCGAGCGGTGCGCCGTGCCGAAGGCGTCATTGACGTAGACGTCGGCGTATTTTGCGAGTTTCTTGCAGAATTCGAGGTCCTTCTTCTCCTCTTCCCAGTGGAAACGGAGATTTTCGAGAAGGACGGCCTCGCCCTCCTTGCAGGCGGCTACTTTTGCCTGTGCGTCGGGACCGACGACGTCGCTTGCAAAGGTCACCTTCCCGCCGAGGAGTTCGTTGAGGCGGGCGGCAACGGGAGCGAGCGTCAGCTTCTTGGGTTCGTCCTTTAAGGCCTTTTCGATGATGGCCTCGGCCGTCGTCTCACCCTTCTCGACCTTGGCCTTGTCCTTTTTGTTGAGCTTGACTTCGTCCGAGAAGATGGAGTGGGGCTTGCCCATGTGCGAGCAGAGGGTGACCTTCGCGCCCGCGTCCAAGAGATACTTGATGGTGGGAAGGGCTCCAATGATACGGTTCTCATCGGTGATCTTGCCGTCTTTCATGGGGACGTTGAAGTCGCAGCGGACAAGAACGTGCTTGCCCTTGAGATCCTTCAGGTCCTTGACTGTCAGTTTGTTCATAGGATAACTCCTTTTTTTTAATTTTTTTCTCCATAATCATAATTCTTTTTCGGCCTTTTGTCAATACCTTGGACCGATTATCGGCGCAAAAAACTTGTCTTTTTTGGAAAATCGGGCGTTTTTTCCTTGACAAAGGGTGGCAAGTTTGTTACAATTGACTTTGCCTGTAATTCGGGGCTCTTTTTGCGTGCCGAATTGCAGAAACAGAATGCGATCCTACTGATCGAAAGATTTTGAGGATATTCCGAAAATACAGCAAGGAGGTAAAAAAATGCCCACGATCAACCAGCTCATCAAAAAAGGCAGAGAAAGAGAAGCTTTCAAATCCAAGAGCCCCATTCTCGACCAATGCCCGCAGAAGCGCGGCGTGTGCCTTTCCGTGACGACGACTTCCCCCAAGAAACCCAACTCGGCTCTTCGGAAGATCGCGAGGGTGAGACTGACCAACAAGCAGGAAGGTACCGTTTACATTCCCGGCGAAGGTCACAATCTGCAGGAGCACAGCTCCGTTCTCATCCGCGGCGGGAGAGTGAAGGATCTGCCCGGCGTCCGCTATCACATCATCCGCGGCGCGCTCGATACGGCAGGCGTTGCGAAGCGCAAGCAGGCGCGCAGCAAGTACGGCGCAAAACGCCCTAAATAAGTCCTCGCATTTCTTTTCCTGCGCCGTTGGCTTTCCGAAAGAAAGCCGCAAGCCTTCGCCGAACGCTCGGCGCTGCCGAACGGCGATCGGAATAAAAAGGAATGCCGTGAGATGCTGCGGTCGCGTGCCGCTCGACGGCAGAAGTGGATCCCGCCTGCGGCACTCGGCGCGATCGGGAAGATCCCGGACCGAGGTGTAAAAACCAAAGCCCGAGAAGTCCCAAGCCAAACAAAAGCGTTTTAGCGCGTCATAATGTCCCTACTTATTTTCGGAATGTCTTATCAAGGGACCCCGATCAAAGTAGGCAGTATTCCCCGCAAACGGGGGAGAAGGTTCGCTACTGTGCATTGTATCATCGTTATGATATATTATTAATGTAAAGCAAGCGATAGCTTAACGAACAGGGGAGACCCCGAGACGGTGGAAAGCCGTTCCAAAATCAAAAAAGGAGGATATCACAATGCCCAGAAGAGGGAGAGTTCCCAAGAGAGACGTCCTTCCCGATCCTTTGTACGGGAGCAAGGTCGTCACCAAACTCATCAACCAGATCATGCTCGACGGCGAAAAGAGCGTCGCGCAGACGATCGTATACGATGCTTTCAAGACCGTGAGCGAAAAGCTCGGCAAAGAGCCCTTGGAAGTCTTTACACAGGCGCTTGCAAACGTGACCCCCGTGGTCGAAGTCAAGGCAAGGCGCGTCGGCGGTGCGAACTATCAGGTCCCCGTCGAGATCAGACCCGAGCGCCGTCAGACGCTCGCGATCCGCTGGCTCGTTGCCGCAACAAGGAAACGCTCAGAGCGCGAGATGTCGAAGAAACTCGCGGCAGAGCTCATGGACGCCTACAACAACACGGGCGCGTCCGTGAAGAAGAAGGAAGATACGCATAGAATGGCAGAAGCGAACAAGGCGTTTGCGCATTTCCGTTTCTGATCCGAGGTAGCACATGGCAAGAGAATACGACTTACTACACACAAGAAACTTCGGGATCATGGCTCATATCGACGCGGGCAAGACCACGACGACCGAGCGTATCCTGTTCTATACAGGCAAGACGCACAAGATCGGCGAGGTCCACGAAGGCGCGGCGACGATGGACTGGATGGTCCAGGAGCAAGAACGCGGCATCACCATCACTTCCGCCGCAACGACCTGTATCTGGAAAGGTCACCGCTTCAACATCATCGATACCCCCGGCCACGTCGACTTCACGGTCGAAGTCGAGCGGTCGCTCCGCGTCCTCGACGGCACGATCGCGACCTTCTGCGCGAAGGGCGGCGTCGAGCCCCAGTCCGAGACGGTCTGGCGTCAGGCGGACACCTACAAGGTCCCCCGCATCGCCTACGTCAATAAGATGGACATCAACGGCGCAGACTTCTTCCGCGTCGAGAGCATGATCCGCGAGAGATTGGGCGCCAATCCCGTTCCCATCGAATTGCCCATCGGCAAGGAGACTTCCTTCCGCGGCATCATCGACCTCATCCGCATGGAGGCGGAGGTCTACTATGACGACCTCGGCAAGGACTTCAGAAAGGAGCCCATTCCCGCCGACATGATGGACCTTGCGAAAGAGTACCGTTTCAAGCTCGTGGAGGAGGCTGCCTCCGCCAATGACGAGCTCATGGAGAAGTACCTCGAGGAAGGGGACCTCTCCGTCGAAGAGATCATCGCAGGCCTGCGCGAGCGCTGCCTCAAGCTCGAGGCCGTGCCCATGCTCTGCGGCTCTTCCTACAAGAACAAGGGCGTGCAGTTCCTGCTCGACGCCGTCATCCATTTCCTTCCGAGCCCCGTCGATGTCGACCACGTCAAGGGCACCAACCCCGAGACGGGCGAAGAGGAGGAGAGGAGAACGTCGGACGACGAACCCTTCGCAGGCCTTGCATTCAAGATCGCGACGGACCCCTTCGTCGGCTCCCTCGCCTATTTCCGCTGCTATTCGGGCGTTTTAGAGGCAGGTTCCTACGTCTACAACTCTACCAAGGACAAGAAGGAGCGCGTCGGCCGCCTCGTCCAGATGCATGCGAACGAGCGGAAGGACATCTCCGAGATCTATTCGGGCGACATCTGCGCGATCGTCGGTCTCAAGAACACGACGACGGGCGATACGCTCTGCGACGAGAAACACCCCATCGTCCTCGAGAAGATGGAATTCCCCGAGCCCGTCATCCAGCTCTCCCTTGAACCCAAGACCAAGGCAGGGCAGGAGAAGATGACGCTCGCGCTCATCAAGCTCGCCGAGGAGGATCCCACCTTCAAGACGTATACGGACAAGGAGACGGGGCAGACCATCATCGCGGGCATGGGCGAGCTTCACCTCGACATCATCGTGGACAGGCTCCTCCGTGAGTTCCACGTCGAGGCCAACGTCGGCGCACCGCAGGTCGCCTACCGTGAGACTTTCCGTCAGGCAGTCGAGGCGGAGGGCATGTACAAGCGCCAGTCGGGCGGCAAGGGCCAGTACGGCCACTGCAAGATCCGTCTCATTCCCGGGGAGCCCGGTTCGGGCTACTCATTCGAGGACCTCACCGTCGGCGGGTCCATTCCCAAGGAATATATTCCCGCCATCGACAAGGGGATACAGGAGGCCGCCAAGAACGGTTTCCTCGCGGGCTATGAGGTCATGGACTTCAAGGTCGAAGTCTATGACGGAAGCTACCACGAGGTCGACTCCTCCGAAATGGCATTCAAGATCGCAGGCTCCATGGCCTTCAAGAACGGCATGGAGAAGGCGAAGCCCGTCCTTCTCGAGCCCATCATGAAGGTCCAGATCATCACGCCCGAAGAGTACTTCGGCGACCTCATGGGCAACGTCTCGAGCCGCCGCGGCAACATCTGCAACACGGATGACAGGAACGGCGCCAAGATCATCGACGCGGAGATCCCGCTCTCCGAGATGTTCGGCTACGCGACGGAGCTCCGTTCGCGCACGCAGGGCAGAGGGCAGTTCACGATGCAGTTTGACCACTACTATGAGGTCCCTCGCTCCATTTCCGAGAAAATCATCCACGACAGGGCCTCAAAACCCGCCTCTTAAGACCGAAATACGGCCTGTGCGCATAAATTTTTGTAAAAATTTCCCGTAAACGATTGCAAAAATTTTGCGCATAGGTTATAATAGTAGGCGATAAGCGATCCAGCTTAATATCAGTCGATTGATAGATAGCTGCGATTCCCCCCAAAAAGGGGAAAAAGTTATCAAAAAAATAAAAAAAATCAAGGAGATCTAAAATGGCAAAAGCAAAATTTGACAGAAGTAAGCCGCACGTCAACATAGGGACGATTGGCCACGTTGACCACGGCAAGACCACTTTGACCGCAGCTATCACCATGGTTATGGCATGCAAAGGTCAAGCCCAGAAGATGCGTTACGACGAGATCGATAAGGCACCCGAAGAGAAAGCCCGCGGCATCACGATCAACACCGCTCACGTCGAGTATGAGACGGACAAGCGCCACTATGCGCACGTTGACTGCCCCGGCCACGCCGACTACGTCAAGAACATGATCACCGGCGCCGCGCAGATGGACGGCGCGATCCTTGTCGTCGCTGCGACCGACGGTCCCATGCCTCAGACCCGTGAGCACATCCTGCTCGCCCGTCAGGTCGGCGTTCCCTATATCATCGTGTTCCTCAACAAGATCGACCAGATGGACGACCCCGAACTTCTCGACCTCGTCGAGATGGAGATCCGCGAGCTTCTTTCGAGCTACGACTTCCCCGGCGACGACATCCCGATCATCAAGGGTTCCGCTCTGAAGGCGCTTGAGAAGGCGACGAGCGGCGCATCCGACGCCGAGATCCTTGCCGCTCCCGAATGCCAGTGCATTCTCGAGCTCATGGACGCTGTCGACAGCTACATTCCCACTCCTCAGCGTGACGACCAGAAGCCTTTCCTTCTTCCCGTCGAGGACGTGTTCACCATCTCCGGCCGCGGTACCGTCGCTACGGGCCGTGTCGAGAGAGGCGTCGCGAAGGTCGGCGATCCCGCTGAGATCGTCGGTCTCATCGAGAAACCCAAGTCCACCGTCATCACCGGTCTCGAGATGTTCCACAAACAGCTCGACGAAGCTATGGCGGGCGACAACGTCGGTGCCCTTCTCCGCGGCATCGAGCGTACGGGCATCGAGAAAGGGCAGGTCATCGCCAAGCCCGGCACCGTTCCCACCGCTATGAAGTTTGAGGCGCAGGTCTACGTCCTCACCAAGGAAGAGGGCGGCCGCCACACGGCATTCTTCAATCACTATCGTCCCCAGTTCTTCATCAGAACGACGGACGTTACGGGTTCCATCGAGCTCCCTGCGGGTGTTGAGATGGTCATGCCCGGTGACCACGTCACCATGACGGTCGAGCTCATCAAGCCCGTCGCCATCGAGGAAGGTCTCCGTTTCGCTATCCGTGAGGGCGGCAGAACGGTCGGTTCCGGCGCGGTCTCCAAGATCCTCAAGTAAGGAAAACATCACAAAAAGACGCGGTCATCGCCGCGTCTTTTTTCTGTAAAAAAATGTACAATTTGTCGCGCCTATTGCAAGATCTGTTCATTTTGTGGTAAAATAGAAATATCCTTCGTAGAATATTGGGGAAACGCGCATGCAGATGTTGGAACTTCGGCACATTACCAAGGATTACCGTGCGGGCGGGACGCCCGTGCATGCCCTGCGGGACGTCACGCTCTCCTTCCGCAAGAGCGAATTTGCCGCCATTCTTGGGCCCTCGGGCTGCGGAAAGACGACCCTTCTCAACGTCATCGGCGGGCTCGACCGCTACGACGGGGGAGAACTCACTGTTGGCGGCATGAACACGAAGTCCTTCACGGGACGGGACTGGGACGCATACCGAAACGCCAAGGTGGGCTTTGTCTTTCAGAATTACAACCTCATTCCGCACATGAGCGTGCTCGAGAACGTCGCGCTCGCGCTCTCCCTTGCGGGAGAGAAGAGGGCGGTCCGCCTCAAAAAAGCGGCGGCGGCCCTTGAAAAGGTCGGTCTTTCCGCCCAACGCAAGAAATGCCCCGACCAGCTCTCGGGCGGGCAGATGCAGCGGGTCGCCATCGCGCGGGCCATCGTCAACGACCCCGAGATCGTCCTCGCCGACGAGCCGACGGGTGCGCTCGACAGCGGGACGGGTATCGAAGTCATGGAGCTCCTCAAGGAGATCTCTTCGGACAGGCTCGTCATCATGGTCACCCACAACGAGACGCTCGCCGCCCGCTATGCGACGCGGATCATCAATTTTTTGGACGGCAGTCCCGTGAGCGACACCGACCCGCCCCAAGAAGGCGGCGTTCCTTCCGAGGAAACGGAGCCGCCCAAAAAGCGGGTGCACATGTCCTTCTTCACGGCATTCGGCATCGCGCTCAGGAGCCTGTTCTCCAAGAAGATGCGCATGTTCTGGACGAGTTTCTCGGGGGCCGTCGGGATCTTCGGCGTCGCGCTCGTGCTTGCGATCTCGACGGGCATGAACAGCTACGTCGCCTATCTCCAGACGGAGGCGGTGGGGGACAGCGCCATCACCATCTCCGAGACAGCCTACGATCTGGACAACGTCGGAAAGCTCCTCGAATCGACGGCGGGCGGCACGCCCTACCCCAAGGACGCCGAGGGCGTCTATCCCTATCTGAGCCAGAGCAACGTCCTGAATGAGCTCCTCGTGAGCAACAACATCACGCAGGAGTACATCGAATATATCAAGAATATGGACGTTTCGTGGCGAAATGCCCTGAATTTCTCCTACAGCGCGAGCATCAACGTCCTTCACATGAACGGAAGCGGCGCCTATGCGCGGCTCACGAGCTGGTCCTCGTACAGCAAACAGATCATCGACAACACGGAGCTCGTCGAGAACAACTACGACGTCCTCTTCAAGCTCGGCGACGGCGGGACGGGGGACGGCTACACGGGGGACGGGTATCCTGCCGACTACAGGGAAGTCTCCATCGTCGTGGACCGCTACAACCGTCTCTCGGCAAACGCGCTCGTCGGGCTCGGCCTCATGGTGAAACAGAACGACGAGCTCCCCGAGGTCATTCCCTATTCCGAGATCGTCGGGAAGGAATATTCTCTCATCCTCAACGACGGTTGGTATCAAAAGACGCAGAAGGGGACGTTTGCCGCGATCGCCGCGTCGAAATATCAGGAGGCGGCAGAAGGGGAGCATGCGCTCAAGGTGAAGATCGTCAGCGTTCTTCGTCCCAAGAACGACAAGGCCAACCAATGGCTCACGGCGGGGCTTGCGTATCTTCCCTCCCTCTCGGAATATCTCATCGCAAATTCCTCGGCGTCGGCAGTCGTCACAGCCCAGAGGGAGGACCCGACGACGAACGTTCTGACGGGAGCGAAGTTCACGGACACCGAGTACGGGACAGTCTCCAAGGAACAGGCGTACGAAAAGGCGATGAAAACGCTCGGCGGGACGGTGACACCGACCAGCATCAACATTTACCCCAAAAATTCGGTCATGAAACTACAGATCCTCGGATATCTCGACGCGTGGAACACGACGCTACACCCCGAGAGCCCCGTCGTCTACACCGACTATACGACGGTCGCGCTTTCCGCGCTCAATGCGCTCGTCGACGTCGTGACCTATATCCTGATCGCCTTTTCGGCGATCGCGCTCGTCGTCTCCACGGTCATGATCGCCGTCGTGATGAACATGTCCGTCCTCGAACGCACGCGCGAGATCGGTGTTCTTCGGAGCATCGGCGCCCGCAAGACGGACGTCGCCGCGCTCTTCAACTGTGAGACCTTCCTCATCGGCGTCGTTGCGGGGTGTCTCGGCATTCTCCTCGCGCTCGCGGGCGGGGCGGCGGCAAACGCCATCCTCGGTGCGGTGTTCGGTGTCACGACCATCGTGCGGTTCACATGGAAGATCGTCCTCGGCATGCTCGCCCTCTCCGTGGGGCTCACGCTGCTCGCGGGCCTCATCCCCGCCATCCTCGCCGCGCGGCGGGACCCCGTGAAGTGTCTGAGGATGGAGTAGTTCCCTTCCCAAAAATATCTCATCCGCTCCGTTCGGGGCGGTTTTTTGTGTGGGAAATGGCGAAAAATACAGAAATTTCGCAAAATTTGTCGGATCTGCCCTTGACAGAGAGGAAAATCGGCTTTACAATAATAGAAAGAAGGAAGAATGGATCATGGACGACAAACTGCTCGAGCCCCTCGAGGCATACAAGCGGTCCTATCGATCGGAATTTGAAAAGAACGCCGCCGAGTACTTCGACGGCCTCGCGGAGCGTTCGGGCATTTCCCTCGAGGCAAACCGCAAGACGGTCGCCTCTTATGATGCCAAGATGAAGAAGGTCAACGAGCTCGACAAGCGCCTCTCGAGGAACAAGGGGGCAAGGACCTTCCTCATCATCCTCATCGTCGTCGGCGCCATCCTGCTCTTCTTCGGCATCGGCGGGCTCTTACAGGAGAGCTATCTCACGGGCGGGCTCTGCCTTGCGGGCGGCGTCGTGCTCGCAGCCGTGAGCCTCGGCGTCATCTTCGGCAAGATCGGCCCCGCGCTCAAGCGCATGGAGGCCGAGCGGGACAAACGCAAGGCCGAGGCAGACAAGTATTTGAAGGAGGCGTGGGCGCAGATGGGCCCTCTCAACGCCCTCTTCGACGACAGGGCGACGCGGGAGCTCCTCAAAAAAACGGTCCCGCTCATCGAGATCGACGAGAACTTCAACATGCGCAGATATGACCACCTGTGCACGAAATACGGATTCGGCGAGCCCCTCGACCCCAACCGTTCGACGATCGGCATTCTGACGGGCGAGATCTTGGGCAATCCCTTCGTCGTGGATCGGGAACTCGTACATACGCTCGGCACGTTCACCTATTCGGGCTCTCTTCTCATCACATGGACGACGAGCTATACCGATTCGGATGGCCACACGCACATCCAGCACCATTTGCAGACGCTCGTCGCGACGCTTTCTCGGCCCAAGCCCTACTACAGCGAGCAGACCCGCCTCATCTATGCCAACGACGCCGCGCCCGACCTGCACTTTTCGCGCAAGGCGGGCCATGCCGAGCGTTTGAGTGACAAATCGCGGGAAAAGACGGTCAAGACGGGCTCCAAAAAGATCAAAAAATTGCAAGAGAAGGCCATGACCGACGACGATCCCACGACCAACTTCACGGGCATGGGGAATTCGGAATTCGACGTCCTCTTCGGCGCGTTCGACAGGGACAACGAGGTGCAGTTCCGCCTTCTCTTCACGCCCCTCGCGCAGAAGAACATGATCTCTCTTCTGACCGACCCCGCAGGCTATGGCGACGACTTCGCGATGCGCAAGAGCGGCTGTCTCAACTTCGTCTCCTCCGAGCATTCGGCCTCGTGGGACCTCGATACCGACTACCGCCGCTACTATTCCTATAGCGCCGACATCGCAAAGCGGAAATTCATGGACTTCAACTGCGCCTACTTCAAGTCGCTCTACTTCGATCTCGCGCCGCTCCTGTCCATTCCGCTCTATCAGCAGCACAAGCCGCAAGAATATCTCTATCCCGAGAGCTATCCCCGCAATTTCACCCCCTATGAGAGCGAATATCTCGCCAACAGGACGGGCGCGCAGGCCTTCTGCCATCCCGAATCGGCGACGCCGTCCGTTCTCAAGACGGAATTTTTGGAGAGAGAGGGGAAGAGCGACCGCATCCGCGTCACCGCCTATTCCTACCGTACCGAGGACCGCTTGGACTTCGTTCCCACCCTCGGCGGGGACGGAAACATGCACGCCGTGCCCGTCCATTGGGTGGAATACATCCCGATCGTCAATACGGCGATGGCGCATCTCAAGGAACTCGGCCTCTCGGAGAAGGAATTCGACGAAGGCGCGGCGTCGGGCTCCCTCAAGGACGTGCTCCTCGGCTGCGGCATTCTCTCGCGCGGGTACGGACACGGCATTCTGTGCTGTACGACCGCAGACGACAGTTCGATCGAAAACAAATTGAATGACATTAGTAAAAAATAAACGGAGGTATCTATATGGCAAACGAACTTGACGAGCTCAGCGGCCCCACCATGGAAGAGGGACGCGAGGTCAACGTCATCGCAAAACAGCTCGAAGTCAAAGTGGGCGGCGGCTCCAAATTCTTCGACATCATGTGGTGGTTCCTTCCGCCCCTCATCGGCGGCATCGTCTGGACGATCATGAAGGTGAAGGCGAAGAATCACTTCCAACAGCTCCAGCAGAAACTTCAGCATGACGCCTCGCAGATCGATAACTATCTCGAGCAGCGCGTCCAGATCCTCAAGAACTGCGCAAGGCTCCTCGACAAGGCAATCGACCTCGATCAGGAGACGTTCATCAAGATCGCGCAGTACCGTTCGGGCAGCGGCGCGGAAGGGGATGCGACGAGGAACGAACTCGCACAGCAGATCGAGAACATCGGCCGTTCCGTCAACATCGCCTTCGAGAACTATCCCGACCTCAAGGCGCACAGGGAACTCGCCGACGCGATGCAGCAGAACAGCTATCTCCAGAGGGAGATCACGGCCGCGCGCGAGGTGTACAACGACACGGTGAACACATGGAACAAGGATGTGTTCTCTTGGCCGACCAAACAGATCGTCGCCGCCAAGGAAGGGTACACGACGCGCATTCCCTTCATCGCCGACCGCGAGACCAAGGAAGCCGCCCGCGGCACATTTTTCTAAAAACATCGCACATATGTGCAAAAAAAACGACGGTTTTCCGTCGTTTTTTTGTCTTTCGGCCTTCGGGATCCCCGTTCATCCTGAGCCCCCTTGCGGGGCGAAGGATCCCCTCAAACGAAGTCCGTAGGTCTAATGGGATCCTTCGGGCTTCGCCCTCAGGATGAGCATGCCGCTCCGCCGTTCATGCAGAGCGCAGCGATGCATCCCAGCAAACGGACGGAGCTCCATAGGTCTAATGGGA
>CANREC010000021.1 GCA_947629535.1 uncultured Clostridia bacterium
CGAAGAGTGATCCACCCCCGCTCATCCTGCCTCGCACGCTCATCCTTCGCCCCGCAAGGGGGCTCAGAATGACGCAGGGGGCGCGACCCGCCTTTCCCTTGCCCACCCCTTGAGGAGTGGGTGGATCGCCGCAGTGCGGCGAGACGGAATGGGTGTCATTCTAAATGTTTCCACAAAAAAAGAACCCTGCAGGAGCAGAGTTCTTCTTTTTTTGATGCGTCAGTTCTCTTCAAGCCATTTCTTGGCATTGACCTTGGACATCGGCACAAGGTCCTCTACGGGGTAGGGAGAAGTCTCTCCGCCGCACGTATAGAGGAAATAGCTGCCGTCCTCGGTGACGTAAAGAGTCGTCTCATAGCCGGCGGGATCTCCCCATGTGCCGCATGTGACCTTCTTTACGACCGAAGAAGCCGAGGTATCGTAGACCTTCTTACGGATCGTCTTTACCATGATGTTTTCTCCTTGATCGATTTTTCTCTATTGTACTCTTTTTTGCTCAATTCGTCAATAAGAAAAAGTAATTTTTTTGAATCAATACAGAGTGAACAAAACTCACAAAAATTCAAAAAATTGACACCAAAAATGTGATTTATTCACACAACTGCCCGCTGTATGGAGAGCGAGGCGAGTGCGCCCGCGATGATCTCTGCCATCGAATAGACGACGTTGAGCCGTGTGAGGTTGAGAAGAGAGTACGAAAAAGCAGACTTCTTCGCCACGATCCCGAGGACGGAAATGTCCCCCACGCGCCCCAATCTCTTGTTTGCGCCCGAGCCCGGTTTGAGAGGCGCATCGACGATCTTGATGAGCCCGACGTCGCTTTCCTCCCCCACTGCCGCGTCAACGGCAATTATCTTGCTGCCGGGGTGGGTCTTTCGCAGGAAAGCGTCGACATACTTGACTTCCTTTGCCGTCACGGGGAATTTCAACGTCCCATAGACATAGCCCATGAGCTCTCCGTTCCGCCGAAGCATCGTTCCCGTGACGGGCCCGAGGCTGTCCCCCACGGCGAGGTCGCTCCCGATGCAGAGAATGACGGGCGGGGCGGTGAGCGTTCCCAAAAATTTATTCAGGGCCATCATGAGGCCCGTTTCAGCCAAAGCGTTATAAAAATGGAAAGAATACTCCATAATCTACCTCCACGGCAATTGTTGCCAGAAAAGCGACGTTTTATAAGATTCACTCGACAAAGAAAAAAAATTATGATATAATACAGCCAAAGGAGGTCAAAGAATGTCTTGGATTTTAGACGTCATATTTTTCGTTGTATTGATCGGGGGGTGCCTCGTCGGCGTGAAGGTCGGCTTTGTGAAAGGCGTGTGCAGGATCGCAGGGTGGGTCCTCTCCTTCATCGTCCCCTTCGTGTTCTGTGCCGCATTCAAGGATGCGCTTGAAAGTTGGTTCGGTATGGTGAGCGCCATCCAGAGCGGGATCGGGACTACGATCGGCGGATGGGTCTCGATGGGCATCTCGTTCATCCTGCTCTTCATCCTTGTGAGGCTCGGTACATGGCTCCTCGGGAAGATCGGAACAGCGCTGACGGATTCGAGCAAAATCTTCTCCGCCATCAACCAGATCTTCGGCGGACTGCTCGGTATTGCAGAAGCGTTTCTGTTCTGCTACTTCCTGCTCCTCGTCTGCAACTGGTTGCCCCTCGACAACGTGCATACGTTCATCGAAGGAAGTACAGTCGTCGGTGCGATATACCACTCCAACCTTATGGCATATCTTCCATTCTGAATGTTGCCCCCTATCCGCACGGATAGGGGGCAAATTTTATCCTTATTCTGTCATTTTCGGCCTTGCGCAAAGGCAAAAATTTTGCACTCAATGTTTCACGTGAAACATCAAAAAAGCCAAAAAATTTGGCGGAACGTTTCACATGAAACATTTTGACCCATTTTGACCCCTATTTTGAGCTCAAAATAGGGGTCAAAATGGGTTTAAGACAAAGATTTGTGTAAATTATGAAAAACAGGAAAGAAGTGGTGTCAAAGCCTTGATAAAATTTCCAAACTGTGATACAATAATATCGTGCCCGCGTGCAATACTGTATACGGGCAAAGAAAACAATAAGGAGACATGAATTGAGCAAAACGTTTAAGGCAATCATCGCCGCGATCGTGGTTGTTGCTCTTGGGATCGGCATTTATTTCATGATAAATACCCTCATCAACAACAGCAAGGAAGTGGATTATATCGAATTCAACAAACGGATCGAAGATCCCCGCGGCGATACGGATGAACAAGTCGCTGGCGAATATAAAGATAGCGAGCAAATCAAAAAAATACGTGTAGACGGGTATAATGTCTACGGATATGCAAGCAAAGATGCCGCGACATACTCATGGTGGGCAAATTACAGTAGTCTCTACGGGGACCCTGCAGAAGTACGCGATCTCGTCGAGAGATGGAATACGGAGTATGGCGTAGAAGAGGTCTGGTTCACCGATCCCAATGCGGGGAGCGGATGGGGCAATTTCCTCTATATCGCCGTCCTTGTCGTCGGTGTCGTCGCCTTCATTATGATATTGAGAGCGACAAGCGGCGGTGGCGGCAAGGTCATGAACTTCGGCAAGACCAAAGCCAAGGTCTCGACCAATCTGAAGGTCAGATTCTCCGATGTTGCAGGGGCCGAGGAAGAGAAAGAGGAACTTTCCGAGGTGGTAGAATTCCTCAGAAATCCTAAAAAGTTCTCGGGTTTAGGTGCAAAAATTCCAAAGGGCGTCCTTCTTGTCGGCCCTCCGGGGACAGGTAAAACGCTCTTTGCAAAGGCCGTTGCGGGTGAGGCGGGCGTTCCTTTCTTCTCCGTCAGCGGTTCGGACTTCGTCGAGATGTATGTAGGTGTCGGTGCATCGCGCGTCAGAGATCTCTTTGACCTTGCGAAACGGAATCAGCCCTGCATCATCTTCATCGATGAGATCGATGCGGTCGGCCGTCAGCGCGGTGCGGGCCTCGGGGGCGGCCACGATGAACGCGAGCAGACGCTCAACCAAATTTTGGTGCAGATGGACGGGTTCGAAACGAACGATGGCATCATCGTTATGGCCGCAACGAACAGGGCGGATATTCTTGACAATGCTCTGCTCCGTCCCGGGCGGTTTGACAGACAGATCTATGTTCATCTTCCCGACGTCAAGGGCCGCGAGGCGATCCTCAAAGTGCATGCGCGCAACAAGCCACTTTCCCCCGACGTCAACTTCAAAGTCATTGCGCGGATGACGAGCGGCTTTTCAGGAGCCGACCTTGCAAATCTCCTGAACGAGGCGGCCATTCTCGCGGCAAGGGCGGGCAAGACAATGATCGGCAATCTCGAGCTCTACGAGGGGATCAATAAGGTCATCATGGGCCCGCAGAAGAAGAGCCGCGTCGTGACCGAGGCCGACAAGAAGTGTACGGCTTACCATGAGGCGGGACACGCCATTCTCGCTAAGCTCTGCGAGCACAACGACAACGTGCATGAAGTTTCTATCATTCCCCGCGGCATGGCGGCAGGTTACACCTTGACGCGTCCCGAGACGGATGACAACGACATGACTGTCAACAAGCTCAAGGATTTCATTTGTATGGCGCTTGGCGGACGCGTCGCCGAGGAGATCGTCATTCACGACGTCTCGGCGGGTGCGTCTAACGACATTCAAAAAGTAACACAGATGGCTCGGAAAATGGTGACCGAATGGGGCATGAGCCGCCGTTTGGGCCCGATCGCCTACGGGAACGACAGCCCCGTGTTCCTCGGCCGCGACTTCGAGCAGCGTAACACCTATTCGGAAGAGACGGCAAACATCATCGACGAGGAAGTCAAGGCCATTGTCGACGAGGCGTATGAGAGGGCGAAGAAGTTGCTCATCGAGCACCGTTCCATTCTCGACAATATGGCACGCGTGCTCGTCGAGCGTGAGACCATCTACACGGCCGAGGTCAACATGTTGATGAAGGGCGCGTCCTATGAAGAGGTCCTCGCCTACATGGAAAGCCATGACAAAGGCATGCCCGACCATCCATTCGGGGCTGAAAATGCGGGCGCAAGTCCCATTTCACCCGCGCAAAACGCGACTGAAACGTTCATGGCCGATCCCGAAGGTGAAAATTCTGCCGCGCCTGAGGCTGAGGCGAAATCAGAAGGGACGGACGATTTCGACCCGAACGGCGGAGACGGCGAGGAGTAAACGACCATGGGCAAAATTATCTCTTTTTCCAACCAGAAGGGGGGTGTCGGCAAGACGACCACCTGTGTGAACATGGCCGCCTATCTCGCCCTCAACGGCAGAAAGGTCCTGCTCGTCGACATCGACCCGCAGGGCAACGCGACCACGGGCCTCGGTTTTCATAAGTCCAAACTCAAGAAATCTGTCTACAATGTTCTCATCGAAGAGGAGGATGTCGCCGACAATACGCTTGAGACAGAGATCGAAAACTTGGCGCTTCTCCCCGCGAACATCGATTTGGCGGGCGCAGAAGTTGAACTCGTCTACAAGAAGGGCAGGGAGAAGGTCCTCAAGGGGGCGCTCGATAAAGTTAAGAATGCTTACGATTATATCCTCATCGACTGCCCGCCCTCGCTCGGCCTTCTCACCATCAACGCCTTGGCGGCCGCGGACGGCGTCATCATTCCCATCCAGAGCGAATATTACGCCCTCGAGGGTCTGTCGCAGCTCATGAATTCCATCTCGCTCGTCCGCACGCATCTCAACAGGGATATACAGGTCTATGGCATCGTGCTCACGATGTTCGACGGCAGATCCAAGGCCTCCAAGGACATTTCGGCCGAGATCAAGAAGTATTTCAGCAAGGTGTTGTACGAGATCGTTATTCCGCGCAACATCCGACTTTCCGAGGCGCCGAGCCACGGGAAGCCCATCGTTCTTCACGATCCCAAATGTATGGGCGCAAAGGCGTACAGCGCTCTCACCGAAGAATTTATGAAAAAAACAGAAGGAGAATAAAAAAATATGGCGAAAGGTTTAGGACGCGGGCTTTCCGCGCTGTTCAATGACACCGAAGAGGCATACGAGCACGCAAAGGGGGATGCGGGTGTGACGGAAGTCCTTCTCGAGGACCTCTATCCCAATCCCGACCAGCCCCGTAAGGTCTTTGACGAAAACGCGATGAACGACCTCGCAAATTCCATCCGCGAGCACGGCGTCATCAGCCCCATCGTCGTCAACCGCGGCGAAAACGGCAAATATATGATCATCGCGGGCGAGAGGCGTTTCCGTGCCGCCAAGATGGCGGGGCTCGAGCGCATGCCCGTCATCATCAGAAATTACACCGAGAAGGAAGTGCAGGAGATCTCCCTGATCGAGAACTTGCAGCGCGAGGACCTCAACCCGATCGAGGCCGCGTACGGCATGAAACGGCTCATGGAAGAGTACAATCTGACGCAGGAAGTTCTGGCCGAACGGCTCGGCAAATCCCGCCCCGCGATCGCGAACACGCTGCGCCTTCTCACCCTCTCGGAAGAGGTCATCGCCTTCGTGCGGGACGGAAAACTCTCCTCGGGCCATGCGAGAACGCTCGTCCCCGTTCCCAAGGACGAACAGGCGGCGCTCGCGCAGGAGTGCGTGAAAGCGGGTTGGTCGGTGCGTGAAATGGAGCGCGCCGTCAAGCAGCATCTCAATCCCCCCGAAGTCCTCGCAAAGGACAAGGAGCGGCAGATGGCGCTTGCGAATGTCGAGCTCAAGAATCTCGTCGAGCGCATGCGCGGGACCTTCAAGACAAAGGTCTCCCTCATCGGCACGGAGAAAAAAGGCAGGATATATATCGATTACTACTCGCGGGACGATCTCGAACGGCTCTCCGAGATCCTTGACATCATCGACAGGACCGAGTGAGAGGTCGGCTGAAAAGGACGCCCGATAGGGCAGCCAAAAATCAAAAAAGAGGTAGATATAGTCCGAAAACGGACGGTTTATGCTGAAATTCCAACACACGGGGATAGAGGATGTCATGCGTTTTAAGCCGTGGTTCGAGACGCAGAAAACACACATCGCAGACTATTCCGTCGGATTCCAATTCATGTGGCACAAGGCCCTCGCCCCCGATCATTCCTTCTTCGGCGACTGCCTGATCCTCCGCGAGCTGTATGCGGGGAAATATTACTTTTATTATCCGATCTCACTGCATGGCGACCCCGCGGCGGAAGAGGCGGCGATCTCCGAGATCGAGCGGTTCTGCCGCGACAACGACATGCGGCTGCACTTCACCAACGTGCCGAGGGAGAAACTTCCCGCGCTCGTGCTCCGCTACAATGCGGCAAGCGTCTCAGACAACCGCCGCTGGAGAGATTATCTCTACCTTACCGACGAGTTTCTCTTCTACGCGGGGAAGAAACACGCGGGGCAGCGCAACCACGTCAATAAGTTCAAAAAGCTCTACCCCTGTTGGCAATTCCGTCCCTATACGGACGGGGACCGCGAGCGTGTCGTCGCCTTTCTGAAGGAGTATGAAGAGGTCCAGCTCGGGAAGGAGGACCGCCTCGCCGACGAAGAAATCGCCGAGGTATATGCGATCTTACCGCATTTGGGCGAGTTCGGCATGCCCGCAGGGATCCTCGAGGCGGAGGGGAAGATCGTCGCCTTCTCCGCGGGGGAAAGGTGCGGGGACATGCTCGTCATCCATATCGAAAAAGCCCTGCGCGGCTACGAGGGAGCGTACCCCATGATCGCGCAGCAGTTCGCCCTCGCCTTCTCGGACGGGCTCAAATACATCAACCGCATGGACGATGCGGGCGATCTGGGCCTGAGGAAATCCAAGCTCCAATATCTGCCCTATGCGCTCGTCGACAAGTATAACGTGATCGCGGGCCGCGCCATCGACGGCGTGCAGAAACTTCCCGAGATCGAGACCGAACGTCTCCTTCTCCGCCCCGTTGAGGACTGTGAGGCGGAGGCGTATGCGGCGCTCGCGGGCGATATAGAGAGGAACAGATTTTGGGGCTACGATTACCGCGAAGATCACCCGAATATCGCACATATGTCGTGGTTTTTGCAGTCCGCGCGTGAGGATTTCCATCACAGGTCGGAGATGCCGCTCGGGATCTTTTTGCGGGAGACGGGCGAGTTCGTCGGGGAGACCGTCCTGCATAGGTTCGGCTACCATGCCGAGGCCGAGGTCGGCGTGCGACTTTTGGAAAAGTTCGAGGGCAACGGATTCGCGCGGGAGGCCGTTTCGGCCTATACGGAATATGCCTTCTCCAAGCTCGGCATCGAGCGGATGGAGGCCAAGTGTTTCCGCGAGAACGTCCGCTCGGGCAAGATGCTCCTCTCTTCGGGCATGAAAGAGGACGGCGCGGACGATACATATTTCTATTTTTACCGCACGGCAGAGATGTGAGCACAAGATGTTGCGGTACGCGGCGGGGGAGAAAGGGATATCTTGCGATGCGGTGTCCGTTTCCCCCGTTTTTCGTTGAAATTGCCCAAAAATTCGTGAAAAATAAGTGAACTTTTCACAAAAAAATTTCAAAAATGCTATTGACAAACCCTTCGTCGCGTGATATATTTAAGGCAGTACAAGAAATGACGATGGGGGAAAAGTCATGAAGAAGAGGTACACTCGGTAATTTTACGCGCCTTTTTGTTGGGAAGGAGTGCAGAATTTTCGGGTGTTTCTTTTTTTACGGCAGTTTCCTCGGAATTCATTTCCGCGGAGGCTGCCTTTTTGCGCATTTCCCCCAAATGCCAAAAGGGTTCCCCCAAAAAATTCTAAAAAAATAAGAGGTAAAAGGAATGAAGAAGAGCAAATTTCTAAAACGCGCTTCCGTCATAGCCCTTTCGGCGGTGATGACGGCGAGCGTCGCGTTTGCGGCTGCCGCTTGCGGCGGTGGCGGCGACCAGAAGAATGCACTCGGCTACAGAAGCGGCGTTCCCGGACGCGGGAAGGACGATCCCAACAATCTCACCGTCTATATCTTCTGTAACGACTCCGACCGTCAGACCAACGAGGCCATCTGCAAGGACTATATAGCCAAGTACAATGCTGCACACGGCTACACGGGCGACAATGCAAAGGGCGTCAAGTTCTTTGCCGAGACGGATAAGAAAGTGTATTTCGACAATTTGGCAAACTTCTGGTCGAACAACAACATGTATGACGTCATGTATCTTGCGCCCCGCTATGTGAGGACGTATGCGGAGACGGGCGCCGTGCTCAACCTTGCCGACTATCTCGACACCGTTTCCACGGATCCCGCCAGCGCCGATCCGAAGGCGGACAACCAGAAGGTCATGGGCCAGATCTGGGAGAATGCGCTTTCCTATTATTCTTATAAGAAGACGGACGACATGTCCTATACCCGCGGGCAAGCCGTCCGGTACGACAGCGAGAAGAACGGGTTCTACACCGTCGCCTCCAACGGCGAGGAAGAAGTCGGCCTCTACGGCCTTCCCAAGGACTATTCCAACTTCTCGACGGGCTACAACAACAGGTTCTTCTCGGACGCGATCAAGGAAGCGGTCACAACGGTCAAGGCAACGGCGAACCGCAGTGTAAGCGGCGGTTCCAACCCCGACAATACCAGTTCCGTTTCCAGTCAGCGCAAATACGATTCGAATACCGGGAACAAGAGAACAGGACGAAATGCGCCGAGCGTCGTTCAATACGCCGTCACGGATACCTATACGAATCCCTACACGGATGAATCGATGAGTGCAAAAGACGGTGATCCCGCTCCCATCATCAATATCGGTGTTCCCACCCGTTACTATCCCTTTAACTTCTTCCGTTATAACACATATCAAGAAGCGCTCGACAACGGCGACCCCTTGGCCTGCCTCTGCGAAGCGTATACGGACTATGACGGAGACGGCAATGCAGACGGATACGTCGTCACGATCCCCGGATTCCCGAACGATGTCGTGGAGATCCCCGATTCCGTCGCGAAGGACCCCAACGCCCCCTATGACACGAGCGTCGGCCACATCACCTACACCTACGCCGAATATGCTGCCTTCATCTGGGCGATGACCTACTATCTCAACACCTTCGACTGGCAGACAGGCCATGCGGACAACGGCGAGTGGGTCGCGGGTGACGGTCTAGGCGGTGTGAAAGTTACGGCCAGCAACGGCAAAGTCACGAACATGACCGTTTTCGGCGGCGAGCAGTACGAGGGCAACTCGGGCGGCGCAGTCGGCACGGTGCTCTATCTCCTTCCTTGGCTGTACGGCAACGACGCCGACCTCATCAACCTTGCAAACGCGCTCTGCGTGGCGAGAGATGAATCCCAGAAGGTCATCGGCGAGGGCGCCAATATTGCAAACGCCGCAGACTGGAGAGATGTCGTCGGCAAAGCGTCCAACAACGTCACCAAGAAGAACCTCGACGGTTCTGTCCGCAATGTCGCTGTCCAGTACGGGTTCAACTCCGAGAGATTCATCGAGACGTACGGCGCCTTCCTTGCGCTCGCGTCCGACTGGAACGGCAACAACGGCGGCGACGGTGATGACGCAAGCACCGTCAACGGTTGGGGTTACTTCCGTCAGGGCCGTGCCCTCTTCTATGGCGCAGGCTCTTGGGATGGTGCGACCCGTAACGATACCGCTTACGACATCCTCGAGTTCGGCCAGATGCCTACCCCTGTCTCCGAGAACTACGCGCTCTATTCCAAGATCAAGGGTGCGAACTATACGATGGAAGAGTACTCCAACGGCGCGACGGCGAAGGGCACAGGCGATGCGGCTGCCAACGACGGCGTCCAGAGGCCCAACAAGGCAGACGGAAAGATCGTCTATGACAAGGATGCGATCGCGATGAACCAAGCGCTCCGCCAGGATAAGTGGGGTGCCCGTATGGACTCCGTCGGCTATGCCGTCAACGGACAGGTCACCAACTACGAGGGCGATCACGCTTGGAAGGCAGAGGCGGCCGTCGGTATGGTCATGGCGCTCACCATCGACCGTGACGCACAGATCACGCTCACCTATGCAGGCGCGCAGTATCCCAACTTCCGCGATCAGATGGAACAGTTCGTCGACTATCAGAAGTACGGTTCCGAAGGCGCCTTTAAGGACATGATCACCCCCGAAGGCACGGCGACCATGAAGTACTACGACGAAAATGGCAAAGTTGATGAAACCGTTGCCGCACAGGCAAAGTCGATCTGGGATCAATACTATGCAATTGCCCAAAAGATGAACGGTCTCGTCAATAACGCATCGCAGAACAACAAGACGGTCGCGGAGATCCTCAAGGACGAGAAGGTCAACGGCGAGGCGGTCAAGTACGATGCCACCTATGCGAACACGCAGATCAAGAGTTTCTCGGGATCGTCCACGACAGACTTCCTTGCATTCTGCATGAAGGTCCTCCGCATGGTCCCCATGACCAAGATGAACCGTGAGATCAACATCCGCATGCAGTACGGCCTCAACGCCGTCCGTGACAGCACGATGTACACCTATTCCGACGCATGGGTCACCGACGTCGACGCCCGTAACGCGCTCGATACGATGCTCGCTTACACCCGCGGCAAGACGGTCAAGGTCGGTAATACTGCGATCAACTCGGGTAACCTCGACGTATTCAGAAACGGCGTCAAGCAGAATCCCACCACCGACGGTACGATGTGGGAGACCCCCGTTGTCTATGTGCTCAGAAGGGCGCAGCTCACCCAGACGGCGCTTTCCAACTCGGTTGCCGCAGAGGCCGATGCGCTCTCCAAGATGAACAAGAAGTAATCGTAAGGAACGCGGAAACCCCGCGGCCGTAAGCCGCGGGGGGACCGATTCCCCAAAAAAAGTAAGGAGGAAACAATGGAAGAGATTTTATCGACCGACGTTGCGGAAGTTGAGGCGCTCTCCACAGAGGAAACCGTCGAAGCCGTCGCTGCCGATGAGGCTGTGCCCAAGAAAAAACAGCGCAAGCCCATCAACCAGCAAAAGCTGCAAGACAACCTGTGGGGCTGGATCTTCTGTATCCCGCTTCTCGTCGGCACCATTTGGTTCGTATATTCCGCATTCGTTATGGCGGTCATGCTCTCGTTCACAAACTACGAGATGGGCGGCGCCGTTACGCTCGGCGATGTTCTCGCCCACCTCGGCGATTATGTGGCCGCGCCTACCAAGCTCAATGCGGACGGACTTCCCATCCCCGGGTCCGGTGTGCCCGATCCCTTCATCTGGTATAAGCGCGTCTTTACGACGCAGATCGAAAACAAGTTCAACGAGATGGGGATCTACCTCTTCAACACCGTGTTCTACATGATCGGCATCCCGATCGGCATGATCCTCTCGATGTTCTTTGCGGTCTGCATGTCCCGCGACATCAAGGGCGGCAACGTATTCCGTGTGCTCTATTACATACCCTGCGTCGCGTCGACCATCTCCGTCGTCTATACCTTCCGTATCATGTTCAACACGGCAGGCGTAATCAACCAAATGTTCGGGAGCTCTCTCGAATGGCTGAATCCTACATCCGGTCTGACATGGAACAAGGTCGTGGGCTCGCAGTCGACCAACCTCTTCATGGCCGATGCCTATTGGTGCCAGGGTTTTGTCTCCAAGATCGTCATCATCATCATGTCTGTCTGGAAGGGCCTCGGCGGCACCATCATCCTGTATGTTGCAGGTCTCTCGGGCGTCAATGCGGCGACCAAAGAGGCCGCGCAGATCGACGGCGCCAACGGATGGCAGATCTTCTGGAAGGTCACCATGCCTGACCTCTATCCCACGATCTTCTACAACATCGTCACATCCGTCATCGGCGGCATGCAGGTGTATATGGAACCCGTTCTGCTCTTCGGCGAACACTACAACACGTCGGGCTATGTCTCCCTCGTCTACATCTACGGTCTCAACACCGTCTCGAGGGATGTCACTGGCGGCAACAAGAATCCTTCCGCAGGCGCTGCTTACGGTATGGTCCTCGCCGTATTCATCTTCGTGTTGACGCTGTTCCAGTTCTGGCTTGATTCCAGAAAGAAGGATTAAGGAGGGAGTTATGGAAAACAATGAAACGATGATCCTCGAACAGGAACCGCAGGCTCCCGCAACTGAGGAAAAACAGTATTCTCCCCTCCGCTATGCATGGGGCGCGTTTGCGGCATTCTTCGGATTCTCCACAAAGACGCACCGTGCGAGCAAGAAACGTGCGAAGCTCGTCATGGACATCGCGACGTACATCGTGCTCCTCTTCGGCGCCTTCATCATGGTCTACCCCTTCTGGTGGATGATCGCAGGCTCCTTCGCACTCACGAACAATAGCATTACCCCGCTCAACACGCTCATTTGGTGGCCTTCGGAGAGCACAGCCAATTCAGCCAACCCCGATATATTCTTCTTCTGGAACTATGCGCAGGTCTTTACAAAGGGCCTCACGAACGCCGATGGGAAGATCGTATTTGCGGAAAACTTTGACTACTGGCGCGCTGTCGGGAACAATCTCTTCTATTCGATCGTGCCCGTCGTCGTCGGCGTCATCACGTCGGCGTCCGCGGCATTCGCCTTCGCGAAGATCGAGTGGATCGGCCGCAACCAGGTATTCTTCTTCCTGCTCGCGGCGATCATGGTCCCCGGCCCCTCCATCATGACGACGCAGTATGCGATGTATTCCGCGATCGGATTCATCGACAACTGGACGGTCATGGTCATCCCCGGGCTCTTCGGCTCCATCATGACGGCATTCTTCATCCGCCAGTTCCTCTTCGGTATGCCCACATCCATCATCGAGGCGGCAAAGATCGACGGCGCGGGATACTTCCGTATCTTCTGCCAGTTCATCCTTCCCCTCGCGATGCCCGCCATCATGGCGCAGGGCCTGCTCTCCTTCATGGGTTGCTGGAACAACTATGTCGGATCGTACATCTTCATCGACAAGTCGAGTGAATGGATAAACCTGCCGCATGCAATGTATGTCATGGATAGTTTCAAACAACCCTATATGGGACCGGAAGGCGACAAGGCGCCCGTCATCGCGGCATCCGTGGTGTGCGTGCTCCCCGTCCTCATCCTGTTCGGATGTTTCCAGAAACTCATCATCGGTTCCTTGATGCTCACGGGCTCCAAGGAGTGATCGGAACAACACAAAAAAGGCGGGCTCCGTGCCCGTCTTTTTTTGATCCGTTTCCAAAATACGACGAAAATTTGCCAAAAATTTTTCCGTACCACTTGAAAATTCCGCGTATATGTTTTATAATGTGGATAGAACAACTTTATAAGGGGGAAAGCAACATGAAAACCAAGAAATGGTTGCCGCTGCTTCTTGCGGGGCTGATGACGGTCTCCGTCTTTGGCTTTGCGGCCTGTGATAATGGCGGAAACAAGGACGATAACAGCGGCACCAACAACGAGCAGAAAGATCCGAATAAGGATAAGACCGATCAGAGCACGACGGATAAATGGAACAACGAGGGCATTTGGCTGAGCAAGGATCCTCTCGTCCCCACCGACCCCGTCTCTCTTCCGACGGAAAAGGACAATGAGGACCGCACGACGGACGTCTCCGTCCACGACCCGTCCATCTTCCGCGATCCCGCCGCCAAGGGCACGCAATATTACGCGTTCGGCACCCACTTTGCCGTCGCCATGAGCTACGACCTCATCGAATGGGAGCAGTTATCGACGGATAACCATTGGGAAAATCTCTATGATGTAAACGAAGGGACCGTGACCTATGCGGGCAAACAGTGGCCGAAAGCGCTCGACGAGACGCTCAAGATCGTTCAGCCTACAAGCAACGGCAACGATACGATCTCAACCACTTGGGCGCCCGATGTGGAATACTACAACGGGACATATTACATGTACTATTCCATCACCAAGGCTTTCGGCTCCAACGAATCGGCCATCGGCCGCGTCGAGGCGAAGAGCCCCATGGGCCCCTATTCCAACAATCAAGTCATCCTCAGCAGCGTCGGCGTGAGCGGGGATCACCCCAACTGCATCGACTCCGAGCTCTTCTATGACAAGGAAGGCAAGCTGTGGATGGTCTACGGCTCTCACTTCGCGGGCGTTTACATCAAGGAACTCTACAACGAGGGCGAGAATTGGGGACTTCCCAAGGAGGAAGGATGGGGAAAACTCCTCTGGAAAGGCGGCGGACAGGTCGTCGAGGGCCCCTATGTGTTCTACAACGCAACGAACGATTATTACTATCTCATGACGACATACGGCGCCCTGATGACGACGTATAACATGCGCGTCGCCCGCAGCAAGGATCCCGACGGTCCCTATGTGGACGCCGAGGGGACCGATCTTGCGACGAGCTCCAACAACGGCTCCGTCCACGGCAACGTCGTCGCGGGCAACTTCAAGTTCTCGGCGGCGAACGGCTATGCCGCCATGGGCCACAATTCCGTCATCAAGGACAAGAACGGCCGCTACTTCGTCATCTATCACGTCCGCCGTCAGTCTGGCCAGACGGGCGTGACCTCGCCGCATAACCTCTATGTTTCCCAGCTCTACTTCAACGAGGACGGCTGGCCCGTAATGTCCCCCAATGCCTACGTCGGCGAAAAGGCGGGCACGGTGGAAACGAGCGACGTCGCGGGCGACTATGAGATCGTGCTCCACAGCACGGCGACGACGCAGACCTTCGTCAATTCCGAGGTCTATACCCTCAAGGACGACGGAACCGTCACGAAGGGCACGGCGAATGTAGGGACGTGGGAACTCAAACAAAACTTCTATATCGACATCACGATCGACAGCACGACGTACAAGGGTGTTGTCGCTCCCGGTTGGGACATGTACAGCAACATGGACGGCGTCCTTGGCCTTACGGCGATCTCCGATAAGGGATACAGCCTCTGGGGGCTCCCCAAACAATAACCGAAAGCAAGGGAGGACAAGAGCTCTCTCCGCCTCTGCGGAGAGGGCTCGCTTACTATTATGGCGATACGGTTTCCGAAAAATCCAAAATTCAACGCATTGCAGATGCGCACGCCCGACTATACGGCATGGCATGAGGGCTGTGCGCACGATCCTTCCCTTCTCGAGTGGGAGGGGAAGTACTACGCCTTCTCGACGGACACCTTCGGCGCCCCGGGCGGCTATCAGATCAGAACGAGCGAGGATCTTTTCCACTGGGACTACCTCGGCACGGCCTTTGACCTCGGCGGCGAGCGGAAACGGAGCGGGGGAAAATTCGCCGCGCCTTGCAACTTGCAGGAGGCCTTCGATTGGTGCGTCACGTCCCCGCGCGAGGTCGGCTACGGCGTCTGTACCCGTCCCGACGGCGGAATGGCCTTCTGGGCGCCCCACTGCGTCCGCGGCACGGACGGAAAATTCTGGCTTTACTACTGCCTCACAGGCTATTTCGGCGGTTCCAAGTCCTGTATCGGGCTTGCCAAGAGCGACCGTCCCGACGGCGGGTTCGTCTCCGAGGAGATCTTGGTGAAGTCCCCCGCGGGCTGGAGAACGCCCAACGCCATCGACCCGCAGGTCTTTTTCGCCGAGGGCAGAATGTTCCTCATCTACGGCTCCTTCGGCCTCGGCCTCTTCCTCTTGGAACTCGACCCCGCGACGGGAAAGAGAAAAATTCCGCACTTATATGACGATTTCGACCAAAAACGCATCACGTTTGAGGAATACTACGGCACAGGTCTCGCCCGCGGCTCCCTCGAGGGCGGCGTCATCCGCTATCATGAGAACGTCCCCGTCTATGAGAACGGCGCATGGGTCAAGAAAAATTATTACTATCTGATGTGTTCGTACGGATCGCTCTCCTCGGCCTACAACATGCGATGCGGCAGGAGCGAACGGCCCGAGGGCCCCTATCTCGACGTCAACGGCAATCCGCTCGTCTGCTCCACAGACATCGGCACGGGGAACAAGCTCCTCGGCTCCTTCAAATTCGAGGACACGGCCGACTTCTACTGCCCCGGCCACAACGACATCTTCGTCACGGATAACGGGACGCGGCTCATCTCCTACCATTGCAGGACCAATGAATTTATCGAGAAGGGTCTCTCACGCTCCAATAACTTTCATTATTTGTACTTGGGGCTCTACGATTTCAACGCCGAGGGCTGGCTCGTGATGAGCGCCAACCGCTATGCGGGCGAGGAGATACAGGACGTGACGGCCGAAGAGTTTCTCGGCATCTCCGCGGGACGGTTCGAGGCGGTCTTTTTGGAACAGGGCGTGAGCACCGTGCGCTCCGTCCGCGTACGCCTTGGCCCCGACGGCACCGTCGAGGGCGCAAAGAAGGGAAAATGGCGCATGTTCGGATCCCACTACATCGAACTCGAGCTCAACGGCGACGTGTTCAGCGGGATCGTCCTGCCCGCATGGCTGCAAAACCAGAACGCGGCGGGATTCACCGTCTCTGCGCTCGGCCGCCGCAGCGGCATGGCTCTCCACATGAACAGCACGAATAAAATTTGATCCCCGTCCCGCTCTCTTGCTCATCCTGACCGCCAAATCGCCCTCCCCCGTTGAAGGGGGAGGGGCAGGGGAGGGGGTTGTCCCTCAAACGAAGTCCGTAGGTTCAATGGGATTCTTCGGGTTTCGCCCTCAGAATGAGCACAAATCGCCCTCCCCCGTTGAAGGGGGAGGGGTAGGGGAGGGGGTTGTCCCTCAAACGAAGTCCGACAACGACCGTCGGGATCCTTCGCTACGCTCAGAATGACGCATAGGCGGGGCAGGGGAGGGCCCCCTTTCCCATTGTCATCCTGAGCCGCGCGTAAGCGCGTGTCGAGGGATCTCCACTGCAATAGAGATTTCTCGACTACGCCTTCGGCTCCGCTCGAAATGACATAGACCTACGGAGCTCTGCCCGTTCGCTTGGACCCTTCGGCTACGCCTCAGAATAAGCGGCGGCAATGTCAAACAATTTTCCCATCCAAGCGGGACAAAAGCGCATGTCCTTTCGTTGTAAGAATAAAGGGACATTTCCCGACAAGGAGAACAGCATGAAAAAACCTTTCAAACTTGCCGCGGCGGCGCTTGCTCTCGCGCTCACACTTACGGCGTGCGGCGGCCTCAGAAACGCGACCGAGCTCGGCAAACCCAAAACGGTGGAGCCGCTCAGCTACTCCGAGGCGTCTAAAACCGACGCGACGCTCCGCGACGCCGCAAAAGACTTCGCCGCAGAGTTCTCCGCCGAGGCCGTCAAGGGGCAGACGGGGAACACAGCCGTCTCGCCCGTCTCCGTCTATCTCGCCCTCGGCCTTGCCGCGCAGTGCGCCGCGGGGGAAACGAGAGAGGAGCTCCTCAACACCCTTAAAATCGACGATATGTCGCTGAAAAACGACTATTCGGACTTTTACCGCAGCATCATCGCCGAGCACACGAGCGACGGTAAGGTCACGTCCCGCGTGGACGTCGGCAACTCCATCTGGGTGCAGGAAGGCTTTGCGACGAAACAGGAATGCATCGACGCGCTCTCGGACAACTACCTCTGCTATTCCTACGCGGCGGATTTCTGGAACAAAAATAAGGCCGCCAACGACGCTGTCCGCGACTTCGTCAAGCAGCAGACCCACGGCCTCATCGATCAGGATTTCGAACTTTCCGACAAGACCGTCTTTGCCCTCATCAACACGCTCTACCTCAAGGAGATCTGGAACTACGACGGCGGCCTCTCTTTCACTGAGGAGAAATATGACTTCACGGAAGGGGACGGAAACACAGAAAAATGCAACTTATTGCGCGGTCACTACCAAAAAGGGCAGATCTACGATGCCGAGACCTTCACCCATTTCTTCACGACGACCTATTACGGCTATCGGCTCAAATTCATTTTGCCGAAGGACGGCCACACGGTCAACGAGGTGTTCACGGCCGAAAATATCGCACTTATCAACGATTTGACCGACTATCGCGCCTTCGACGACGAGAAGAAGGAACGGTACGAGACGCGCTGCCTCTTCCCCGAATTTGAGGCCGACTATGACGAGGACGTCAAAGAGATTTTGAAAAAACTCGGCACTTATAAACTGTTTTCGAAGGATGAGTGCGATTTTTCGACGCTCACGGATGAGTACGCCTACTGCGAAAAGGTGCAGCACGTCGCAAAGCTCGAAGTCAACAAAAAAGGCATCGAGGGCGCGGCCGTCACGATCGTCGAGGCGGACGGTGAGAGCGCCCCTCCCGGGGAGGAATACTTTACCGTCTACAACGATTTTATTCTCGACCGCGCGTTCGGCTTTGTCCTCACCGACCGTTTCGACACTGTCCTCTTCTCCGGCATCGTGAATGAATTATAATTGGGCTCCTCGCGTTGCCCCGCCCGCCCCCGCGTCATCTTGAGCCGCCCAATCGCCCTCCCCCGTTGAAGGGGGAGGGGCATTCTAAATCACGTCATGGTGAGCTTGTCGAACCATCACCGCAGCAAACGCCCCCGCGAGATCCTTCGACACGCGCTTACGCGCGGCTCAGGATGACGCGGAGGCCTCAGAATGAGCATGCAGACAATCAAAAAAAGGAGAGCAGCAGCTCTCCTTATTATATATAATAATGTATAGCGTCATTCGTCGTCCTTGTGCTCCTCAAGGTAGGCATTGATGCGGGCGTTCTCCTCATCCGAATTCATGAAACTCGGTTTGGGGAGCTTGGGCGTCGCCGCCCGCTTGGCCGCGAGCATCGCAAGCCAGAACACAAACGCCGCCCCGACGAGAATGAGGCAGTAATATCCGAAAAAGATCGCGATCGGCACGACCGCCGCCACGCAAAGGCATGCGAGGATGCAAAAAATCATCTGTAACGTTTTCATTGGCAATCCCCTTTCGGACCGTCTTATCCTCTAAAATTGTATCACACTTTTTCTGAAAACACAACATCTTGTGGCCCGAAAAATTCGTCAAAAAAAGACAAAAATTTCCGAAAAAAATCGTGATTTTCGGGCGAAAAACAGTTGACTTTCGAATTTTCCTGTGTTAAAATGAGCAAGCTGTTCGGAAACGGAGCACAGCTTTTGCAGAAATTTATGGAAAAATTTTCCAAAAATTCTTTTGCAGAAGCGTATAAAAATGCTTGACATGGCCAATTCAATCATGGTATAATGTTCAAGCTACTCTGTGAAAGGGTCAGCGCCAAGCTGTTGCTTGGTTCACGAAGATTAAAAATGGAATAAGAAAGAAACGATTTTTTGTAACACAAAAACAGTTTCTGTCAATTCTTTTGAGCAACAAA
>CANREC010000022.1 GCA_947629535.1 uncultured Clostridia bacterium
TAAACGACATGAAGAGTTTATTTTTGTAAAACATTACGATGCGGTAAAATATCCGAAGTACGAAAATTGCGATGCGATAAGTATAGAGTTTGTAGACGACATTCCGAGCGATTATTGGGGAACGATGGGAGTTCCTATAACCTTCATTGGGAAATATAATCCAACGCAATTTGAGCTTTTAGGAATAGATAAAGAGTTTACAACCGATGGTGGGCGCTTTAAGATCAAAATTGACGGACATATAAAGACCCTATACGCACGACTTGTAATAAGGAGAAAGGTATAAAATGCATATCAACGAATTGAAGGACATCACCGTCGCCGATATTGTCAAGGATTATGTTGACAATTCAGAAAATGACGAGGGCATTACAGGCTTTGGGGGAAATTTGAATATTCGCCCCAAATACCAGCGCAACTATGTATATGATGCGGAGCAACGTGCCGCCGTGATCCGTACTTTGGCGAAAGGGTTCCCGCTCGGGATCATGTATTGGGTAAAAAACAACGACGGCAAATATGAAATTTTGGACGGACAACAGCGCACGATCAGTATTTGCCAATACGTTGCGGACGGCATGAGGCGGAATGGCAAGGACTTTTCCGTTTCAGGCTTATTCGGACACGCGGATCCGTTGCGGTGGAATGGTTTAACTCCTACTGAGCAAAAGACGTTGTTGAGCAGAAAACTCATCATTTTCGAGTGTGTGGATGCCGATGATGAAAGGCTCGAATGGTTCGAAACGATCAATATTGCGGGTGAAAAACTGAGTGCACAAGAGATCAGAAACGCACATTATCCTTCGGCTTGGCTTACGGACGCAAGACGGTATTTTTCAAAATCTCACAATAATGCGGCGAAAAAATATGCGGATCATTATGTAAAAGCAGAATGGAACAGGCAAGGCGGTTTAGAGAAGGTGCTCAAGTGGTTTATAGGGGATATGAACAATGTGATCGCACTAAAAGACTTTATGGATAAGAAGAAACGCGAGAGTGATATAGACGGCAAAACAGAGGCGACAGAACTTTGGGAATATTATCAACGCGTTATTGATTGGGCGAAAGAGCTTTTCCCCGTAAAACGAGAAAAAATGGGAGAAGTCGAGTGGGGTATCTTATATAATAAATATCACAAAAATACATACGATATTGACGAGATCGAGGAAACGGTCGCTCAGCTCTATGCCGATAATGACGTAACAACAAAAGAAGGCATTTACGAGTACATTTTTGACCGCAGCGAAAGCCATTTGCACATCAGACAATTCCCCCCGGAAATCAAAACGCATGTCTATGAATCGCAAGGACAGAAATGCAAGGATTGCGGACAGCATTTTCCACTTGCCGATTTGCAAGCACATCACAATATCAGGTGGATCGATGGCGGACATACTACCGTTGAAAATTGCGTGTTATTGTGCAGAAATTGTCACGGGGCACGCCATCGGGCCGAATGAAAAGTTCAACTTAAAGTATTACCGCTCCACCACGGCGTCGCTGCAAGGCGAAGATTAGATAAGGGTTGCCAATAGGCAACCCTTATGCTTTTAACGCCTGCGGCTCCTTATCCCAAAAAAATACTTCGTTTTTTGGAAACCCATTGTAGACCGCGATCGGTCCGGATCCAAGTCCTGTTAGTGCGCTATTCGCCCCGGAGAGGGCCCGAATACGATGGACCTCCCAGAACGCTCCCGAGGTATTCCGGAAACACATGGAAATAGGGAGGGAAAATTGTGAGGAAGGAAAATTTTATGTGAATTGTTTTCAAACGATTGCATTTTCGAAAATCGGGTGTTACAATATGGACGGGTCAAAGATCTAAAAATTGCACAAGATGAGAGAGGGAAGAGAGATATGGAACATCAGAAAAACGTCGATCTTGTCAATATAGCGGTCGTCGAGGACGATCTTTCCGCCGTTGAACTTTTGCGCGGCTATCTTTCGCGGTATGCGGCGGAGAGCGGCACAAAGGAATTTTCCTTGACCCATTTCGCCGCCGCGGATCCCTTTCTGAGCGGCTATACTTCCCGTTTCGATCTCGTCCTGCTCGACATCATGCTTCCCGATTTGAACGGAATGGAGTGCGCGAGGGAACTGAGGAGCATCGATCCCAAGGTCCCCATCATTTTCGTCACCAACATGGCTCAATTTGCCGTCAAGGGATATGAAGTGGATGCGCTCGACTTCATCGTAAAGCCTGTGGTCTACAAGGATTTTTCGGTCAAGCTCGACAGGGCTCTCCGCATCATCGGGAACGCCAAGGAACGGAAACTCAAGATCGTTTCCCAGAATTGCAACTATTACATCTGCATTTCTGACATCCTATATGTAGAAATTTTTATCAGAAAGCTTGTCTATCACACGACGGGCGGAAATTTCGAGATGTATGCCACGCTCAAAAAGACGGAGGAGAGCCTGAAGGGAGAGGGATTCCTCAAGTGCAACCGTTCCACGCTCGTCAATCCCCGTTATGTGACGGCCGTCTCTGCCGACACCGTGGAGGTGCAGGGCGGGAAACTTCTGCTCTCGCGCAGCTATCGTAAGCAATTTCTTGCCGATATGGACCGCTACAACGGAAAGAGGGATTGAAATGGCCACAGACGCATATAAAACGCTGTTCATGTTCGAGCTCCTCACCGCGGAGCTGCTATTCACGTCGCGCATGGGGAAACGGTCGTTTTTTCCGTTGCGGCTTGCCGCCGCGATCCTTCTCAACCTCGGCGTTTCGCTTGCCGTGCCCGTGCTTGTCCATGGCGCTCTCTTCTATTCCTTGATGTTCATCGCGATGTTTTTTCTGAGCGTTTTCACTCTGCTTTTTTGCTATCGCGAGCCCTTCATCAAGATCCTGTTCTTTTGCGTTGCCGCCTACGGGATCCAACACATTACATATGAGATCTTCAACTTTGTGCTTGTTCTCTTCGGCATGGGGGAGGTCACCCTCAACATCTATTACAATTCGGACAGCGTCTTTTCGGCGGCGTTACAGAATCCTTTCATCATCGTCCTGTATATTGCCCTCTACTTCCTCGTCTATTCGCTGAGTTTCTTTCTCTTTTATCCACGTATCAAAAACCATGCGGATTTTCAGCTGAAACGGGTCTCTGTTTTCATCATCGTCGTGCTCATCATCTTCGTGGACATCGTGATGAACGCCGTGATCTTGCAAGTCGTCCGCATGCTCGACTCCTTTGAGGATGAGAAACTTCTCCGCACCGTCACGAGCCTCTATGATATCCTCTGCTGCCTTCTTGCCCTTTATATCCAGTTCGAACTCTCTCTGAGAAAACAGCTCGAGCACTCCCTCGGGATCGAAAAACACCTGCGGCACCAGGAACGGGAGCAGTATGAGAGGATCAAAGAAAACATCGAGCTCATCGGGATCAAGTGTCACGACATCAAGCATCAGATCAACGACATGGGCATTCGGAACCGCATATCCTCGGACTTTCTCGACGAAGTCACGGGCATCGTCTCCGTGTACGATGCGGCCGTCGTCACGGGGAACAAGGCGCTTGATGTCATCCTTACAGAAAAGAGCCTGCAATGCAATAAGAAAAAGATCAAATTCTGCTGTATCGTGGACGGCACAAAGCTCGATTTCATGGAGGAAGGGGACATCTACTCTCTCTTCGGCAACATCATCGACAACGCGATCGAGGCGGTGAGCGAGCTTGAGGAGGACGAGCGTGTCATCAATTTTCAGGCGCGGGAGGAGAACGGCAAACTGACCGTCACGGAGTACAACTGCTATACGCGGCCGCTCGTCTTTGAGAACGGGATCCTGCAGACGACGAAAGCGGACAAGCGTTACCACGGATTCGGTCTCAAGAGTATCCGCGCCACCTGTGAAAAGTATGGCGGCGAGGTCGTGATCGACCCGCACGGGGATGTGTTTGAGATCCGTCTCCTCTTCCCGCTGCATGAGATCTCGCCGATAACGGAGCCATGAAAAATACTTGCGAATACGGAGCCTTCGGGCTCTTTTTTCTTTCCGATCTTTTTCTTTGAGCGGAGAAAAAAGGGGGGCTGAAAGACAAAAAATTGCATTTCAAAACAAAAAAATGCAAAATCAAAACATTCTTCGGCTTTTTCGATGAAAAATCTGTTATACTTTCCGCGAGAGTGAAACTCGGAGAAAAAGGAGGAATTTATGAAGGGAAACAAATGGCTCTCCGCGCTTCTCGTCTGTGCGCTCGGGTCGGGCGTACTTGCGGCTTGCGGCGGAGAAACGCCTTCGGGCGGCGGAACGTCTCCCGAGGTCTACGAGCCGGCCTCTTCCGTCTCCCTCGCGCTGTACGACGGAGAAAAGACGGAATTTACGTCGTTCGGCGGGGTCGAGGAGGCGACGAAGGCGGCAGTAAAGACACTCGGAACACGTGAAAATGTTACGGCGACGGTGATCCTCGGCGAGGGCGAGCATGTGCTCGGCGAGACCCTTTCGGTGGACGGAACGTTCAAAGAAGGCTCCGCCTTGACTTTTATGGGCGCGGGGGCGGACAAGACTCTCCTCACCTCGGCTGTTTCCGTCGGAAACGGGGAGATCGAGGAGCTTGGCCTCGGCCAGTTTGCCTATCGTATTCCAGAGGACCAGAAACAGGACGGGAAGTTTCCCGCGCTGCGGACGCTTTTCGTCAACGGGAAAGCGGCGAAACTTGCCGCGTCTGCGCATGACGAATTCGACTACATGCCCTCCGTCAAAAAAGAGGACGGAACGCTTGTTGACCGTGAGGACGAGGTCATCTATCTGAACTCGGAGATCCTTGCGGGCAATACGCCCGACCGTGTGCATCTCAAGGGTGCGGAACTCTGCATCAAGAACGTCTGGAACTATATCCGCGTGCGTATCGAGGATATCGATTTCGGAAAGACGATCTCAGACACAAACGGCGTTTCCTACGGTGTGCGGATCGTGCACGATGATTGGGAAAAACTGCTCGGCAATGCGACGGCGGCGGGAAGTTATTATAATACGCTCGCGGGAGATCCCTATTGGATCGAAAACAGCGTGGACTATCTCACTGAACCGGGGACCTTCGTCTATGACAGGGAAAACGGCGTGATCACCGTACAGCTTGAGGAGGACGCGGACATCTCGGATGTCCGTCTCTCGATCCCCGTGCTCGATACGCTCGTGAAACTTTCAGACGTCTCGAAGGTGAACTTCCGCGGGATCGGCTTTACGGGAACAAACAATTCGTGGATCGCGGACAACGGCTATGTTGCGGGGCAGGGCGGTGCGATCTCTGGCGTACCGACACCGGGGAAAGTATCTTTCTATGGCTTTTTGCCGTATGCGGCGATCTTCGGGGAGAATGTTTCGGACCTCTCGGTGGAGGACTGCGCCTTCATCGGTCTCGGCAATGACGGCGTGAGTTTCCGCGGCGCGGTGGACAGGGTCTCCGTCTCGGGCAATACCTTTGAAAACATTGCGGGCACGGCGATCCGTTTCGGCGACTGCTACGCCTCCAGCGCGGGCAGGCCGTATGACGAAAAGAACCACAACGCAAATATCGACATTACCGAAAACTTTATAGATGGCACAGGCTGTGTCTATGAATCGAGCGTCGCCGTCCTCGTGACGAAGTCCCGCGACCTCAATATCCGATACAACACCATTCTCAATTCGGCGTATTCGGCGATCTCCGTCGGCTGGGGATGGCGGCTCGTTGCGGATGAAGTCATCAATACCTACCGTGCGGACATCTCCTATAACTATATCGAAAATTACATGATGGGGATGCAGGACGGCGGCGCGATCTACGTCGTCGGCGGAAACGCTTCACCGGAATGGCACGGATATTTCAACGACGTGCACCACAATTTCTGCGTGGTGGGGGACACGGCGGGCGTCGTGTTCGGGAAGGAGAGCGACAATTTCTCCGTCATCTACATGGACGGCGCTTCAACCAACTGGGAAGTAACGGACAACGTCATCTTTGCGCATCCCGCCATGTCTCCCAAGATGGGGTACATCAATTTCCAGACGGTCACGGGACAGCAGGTCTATAATTGCAGGGCGGCGGGAAACTTTGTCATCGGCTCGCCTGCGGGATCGGTCCTGTGCAACGGCTACACCGAGGAGGGCGCATCCCTCTATTCCCTCTCGGAGGAGAACAACCGACGAGTGGAAAGCGAAGCGGAGTTCAAAGCTGCATTCCCCGAAGCGTATGCGTTCCTTTCGGGGGCAGGCTGTAAAGATCACAAAGGAATTTTGAGAGAGGGGAGGAAAGCATGATGAAACACAGGATCGGAAAAATTGTTTCGCTTACCTTGGGCGCGGCCGTCGTCCTTGCGGGTGCGGGAGGCGGTCCGGTCGGGGCAAAGGCCGGGACATTCGGAAGCGGCGAGACGGAAAACTTTCTTCCCGCGACGGAGGACGTCCGCATCGTAGAGTATGCGGAACCCGTAGCGGGGACGCCGCAGAGCAGAGAGGGAGCGTTCAACTATACGTTGCCCGTTGAAAATGTCGGACGGGCGGGCATTTACGAAGTCGCTCTCCGCTATACTGCCGAGGTGGATACCTATTCAGGCTATTGCGGCATGGAGAGCAGTGCGCTTCCCCTTGCAAAGTCCATGGACCGCGGCGTCTATCGTACGGAGGACGGTTTCTGTACCGTCATTTACCACGTCTATCTCGCGGAGGGGAACAACACGCTCACCCTTTACGCCGGTTACGATACCCCCGTTTCGGGGCTGCGCCTCGGCTATGTGAGCGGAGTCGACGCGATCGCGGATACCCGCAGCGGCGGGGATTCTTCCGCCAATGCAAACATCGGGCTTTACACCAACCGTCTTGTTGCCGCGGACCGCGAGGCAAAGACGCTCACGGCCGAGATGACGGTCGCGGAGGAGGGATGGTACGATATCTCCTACTTCGGCGGCGGACACAACAATGCGGAGATCCAGATCTATTTCACGGACAGCGTCGGCCAGAGGAGCAAAGCCACAAGCCTCAACCTCACATGGACGACGGCGGAGTGGGCGGCCTCGGGCATGACGGTAGAGTATGACATCCAGCTCTGGACAAACAATTCCTACCTTGCGGAGAGCCCCTATCTCGACCTCGGCGACGATCCGAAGAGTACTGTCGAAAGGCCATATGTCTATCTGAAGGCAGATACATACAAGGTGGAGATCACGTCAAAGAAGGTACACTATAACAACATGAGCATCGTCGGCAGCGCGGTGTTCGCGACCAAAATATCTTGATTTTCATAGGAGGAAAAAGTATGAGAGCAAAAACAACGGCAAAAAGAGTGGCCGCGCTTCTTGCGGGGGCATGCTTGATATTCGGCGGCTGTACGCCTTCCGAGCCTCCCGCGGGCGGCGGGGAACATGTCCACGATTGGCAGGAGACATCCAAAACAGATGCGACCTGTACCTCGGGCGGCATGATCTATTACGCGTGCAGCGGCTGTGAGGAGAAGAAGCAGGAGCCCATTCCTGCGAAGGGACACACATGGGAACTCAAAAACGAAAAGGAGCCGACCTGCCTTACGGACGGTTACACCGAATACATCTGTACGGAATGCGGTGACAGAAAGCGCGAAGACGAACAGGAGGCGAAGGGACACGATCTCAAGGCTGAAGTCACACAGGCCTCAACCTGCCAAAGTGTTGAGATCACGACATATTCCTGTAAGAATTGCGATTTTTCTTACACAGAAAAGACCAAGGATGTCTCGGCGCACAGCTGGATCGAGACCGAACATGCGGACGGCGTCTATACCTGTAAGGTGTGCGGCGTCAGGGAGATCCGTTATGCGGATCCTATCCGCTCGGGTGCGGCCGTGACGGAGACCATCAATTCGGGAGCGACTGTTTCCTACCGCGAAACGAGTTTCAACGTCAGGGCGGAAAAGAGCGGCATCTATCGGCTCAATCTCGATTATGCGGCGGAAAATTACATCGGGACGGTCGCCATCTTCAACGATACGACCGCGGACGGCGGCGCCAACGCCATGTTTACGGACGGAAAGACGATCGCCGCCGACAGCTCCCTTGCCTCGGATGCCGCGCCCGCAAGCGGATACAATAAAAACGGCTATGAAGTTTATCTTAAGAAGGGGGAGAACGAGCTGAAACTCATGACCGCCGCGGGGACTGCAAACGTCGGCGACGCGGGCGAGATCGTTCTCTCGGGAGTTCGCTCTGAGCTCGTAGAAGAGATCGATCGTCTCGCCGTGTTTGAGAACACCCATGCGAGAAATTTGCTCACCTACGGCGTCGGGTACGGCCCTTACCTCATCTGCGGCAGCGGACAGTCTGTCGTCGCCTCCACGGCGACGCTCAGCATTTCCGAGGATGGGCTGTATGAGTTCAGCTATTTCGGTGCGGGTGCAAACAGCGGCCATGCCGGTGCGAGCGAGATCTATTTCACTTTCACGAAGGAAGAAAACGGCGTTCTCCACCGCATCACGATGCGTTCGGACGGCCTCCCCTCGGTGACGGATTATACTTACCTGCACGATCTCAACGTCTACACGGGCACCGAGAAGGCGGAGGACGTTCTCATCCACAAGGGCTCCTACGAATGTTACACGGGCGGCGAAAAGAGAGGACAGAGCGTCTTTCTCTCGGCGGGAGACTGGACGGTCACCGTAGGTGCATATGACCATACGGGCGACTCGAAGGCGTTCGTACTGTTCGGCTGCGGGCTCTTCGCAAAGAAAGCAGAGGGGACGCACGAACACAGCTATCAGCACACGGAGAGTATTCCCGCTTCCTGTTCGCAGACAGGGCTTGAGACATACACCTGTGCGGAATGCGGCGACACCTACAGCGAAGTCAGCTACGGACACTCCTATTCGGACAGCACGATCGAGGAGGGGGAGAGGGGAGTCTGCGAGCTCTGCGGCATACAGGAATACGATCTTGCATCTCCCGCAAAGAGCGGGGCCGTGAGCTATGACGTTACCGGAAGCGTCGGCAAGTACTATACGGAGACATTCACCGTCAAGGCAGACAAGGCGGGCGTCTATAAACTGTATCTCCGCTACAGCGTGAAAAGATCCGGGACGGCGGCAGAGGACGTCAATATCTCGGACTTCTATGCGGGGATCGTCAACAAGACCCTCAACGCGGAACTTCATGCGGAGAGCGGTCAGGGGATGCAGAGTTTCAACGTTCTCACGAACGATTCCTCCGTGCCTGCGGCCTATGCGGGAGCGGCGGGCGGCTACAACGCCTCCTATTTCAGCGTCTATCTTCTCAAGGGAGATAACGAACTCTGCCTGCATCTTTCGGACTGCACGGATGTTGCCGTGACAGGCGCACGGCTGGAGCTTGAGAGTGAAACAGACCTCTACCTCTATACTTGGTATTACACACAGGCGCATTGGACGGGAGCATACTTCACGGCGGGTAAGAGTACGCTCGGGCTTTCCGTCAACATGATGGCGAACGCTACTTGGAACGAAACGCGCGGCGGTAAGGTCACGATCGCGGAGGAGGGCTGGTATGACATCTCCACCCTCGTCACGGCGGCGAACGGCACCGAGATCGAACTTACCCTGACGAACGGCTCCCGCTCCGTCACACTGAAGTCCGAAGGCCTCAGCTCCGCCGCGGAGAGCAGGCTCAGCACTACTCTTTGCACGCATGCGCTCTATGATGCGGAAGGGGAACATCTTGTCTACCTCACGGCGGGAGAGTGGACGGTCGGGTTGCAGGCGGTCAACGAGACGGCGGGCAAGCGGATCGCATTCTCGGGCGGCGGCATCTTCTTCGGCCGCACGGGAGATACCTGCGTCCATTCCTATGAAGATCGCGACGTCATCGCCCCGACCTGCGAGGGCGCGGGAAGCAAAAAGCAAGTCTGCGCCAAGTGCGGCGCCGTCAAAGAGAGCATTCTCCCCGCAACGGGACACAGCTACAAGGCCGAGACGCTCACGGACGGGTCGCTTACCTGTAAGGACTGCGGCACGGCGGAATACCGCTATGCAAACGCTCCCGCAAACAATAAGATGGCGGGCGTGTGCCTTACTTCCTTCAAAGTCAGTCTCCCTGCGGAGAAGTCGGGGCTGTATCGCGTCTATTTGGATTACTCCTATGTCCGTCAGGAGACGACGGAGGGGAAACCCGATGTCGGGGCCCTCATCAATAAGACGATGTATCCCGATTATTATCAGACAACGGCGCAGATGAGCAATATGAAGGGATTTATCCAGTCCTATGACGTCGTCACCACGGATTCATCCGTTCCCTACGGCTATGCGGGCGGCGACGGCGGCTACAACACAAACTACTTCAACGTCTATCTCGAGGGCGGGAAGGAGCAGGAGCTCGTCATGCACACGCAGTATACGTCGAATGCCGATTACAATTTCACCATCCGCGGGCTCAAACTCGTGCTCGTCGCACAGCCCGAGGGGATCGTCGTCACCTCGCACGACGGAAGGACCCACACCTCTTCCTACTTCGGGCAGAATCTCGGTTTCAACGTAAATCTCATTTCCAATTCCAACAACAACGTACTCTCTGATGAGCAGTCGCAGACGGTCACCCTTACGGGCGGCGTCTATGATGTGAGTTTCCTTGCTTCCGCACATACATCTCATACGGACAACGAGCTGAAGATCACGCTCGTCAAGGGCGACAAGACCATTGTCCTCACCTCGCAGAAGATTTATCAACAGGACGAGAGTTCTTGCGGAAAGCCTTACGGCAAGATGCTTCTTTCGGACAACCTCGCCGATGAAAACGGGACGCATCTCATAGAGCTCGAAGCGGGCGAATGGACGGTGAAGATCCATTGCACCAAGACGACCGCAAGTTACCGTGCACTTTTGTTCGGCGGGGCCTTCCTCACCAAAGTATCCGATTGAATCAAAAGGGGGAGGCTCCCTTGCGGAGTTTCTCCCGACCAAGAATAAGGAGAAAAAACCATGAAAAGAACATCAAAGATTTTGTTTGGGCTGACTCTCGCGGCCGCGCTCTCTATCAGTTGCCTCTTCGGTGCGTGCGACAACGGCGAGACGACCCCAAACGGCGGGACCTCTTCCGACGGCCCCCAGAACGAACAGAGGACGGACTTTACCGTCACATTCCATTACGGATTCGACCCCGCCTCCGCAACGCTTGACGCAAGCGGGAGACCCTCCGCTTACACGGGGACACAGGCGCTCACCTCCCGCGGCGGCAACCGCGTGACCGTCTCCGCCGCTATCGAGGCCAAGTTTGACGTTGAAGGCTACAAAGTCATCGGCTATGACACGATGGCATGGCAGCAGGGCGGGATCGCAGCGGATATGGATGTCCATGTCCTCTATGCTCCGCTCGGCAAAGTGACGGTCACCTTTGCAAACTGGGACGGCAGCGTCATCAAGACAGTAAACGCGTATGAGGGACAGCCGCTCTCCGCGCAGAGCTATCCCGACACTTCGGACCCCGTCATTCTGCTCGATGCAGAACGCTATGCTGCCCTCGGGCAAGAGGACAAGGCGGCTTACGAGGCATACGGCACGTACTATGTGAAGAAGGGGGACAAGGAGCGCCTTGCTACCTCCATTGCCCTTCCCATCGGCTATGTGTTTGAGAGCTGGACGGCCGCGCCCGCCTCTGTCACGGAAGACATCACCGTCAAAACGGTCGTAAAGCAGGGCGACGGCGTCGTAGAGAACGCCTCGGGAGAGATCGCGATCGATGCAGTCAAGGACGCTTCCTATAAGAAACTCTTCGATCTCACCCACGGCGTCGTACAGAGTTCCCGAGGCGGCGCGACGGGCGAGATCAAGGATGAGAGCGCATGGCGGCAGGCCGCGACTCCCGTCGGCGGGACGGCGCCCCTCGACGCTTCCCTCTATGCGACGCAGTACGGCGGCAGGATATACTTCTATGTCGAAGTCAAGGACGAAAAAGTCGCCACCCGCGGCAAGAGCTATTACGACAGAAACAACAACCCTTGGATGGGGGACGCGGTGGAACTTTGGTACGGCATCGGCGGAAAATACCACAAGATCATCATTGATGCGTTCGGCTACAGCATCAACGGCACCACGCAGGCGGATAAGAACTCAGCATACTACGATGATTTCATCGGGAAAGGGAGCAATTTTGCGACCCGTCTCTTTGACGCGCAGGGCATGGAAGTGGCCAAGGGCAACGATGAGGCTCACGTTGCGGAGGGGGCTGTCGGCTACGCCGTGGAATTCTCCCTTCCCGCCTACGAAGAGCCGTCATCCTCTAATTTCGACAAGAATACCATCGGCGGAAACGGATGGGGAAAGGCGCTCACGGGCGGCAGCAGCATGTATCTCGCTTTGCAGATCGACAGCATCAGCTCCGCACCGACGCAGGCAGACCTCGACCCGCAGACGGGCGAACTCCGTGACGGGTATGATTCGCGGGTGGATCTCATGGCCTACGGATTCCAGATGTTGAGCGCAAACAGTGCGAGAGAGGGCGGAAAGGTCATCGTTCTCGGATGAGACGGAGGGATATATGCCAAACAAAACGAAAAAAACGGTCCGTATCTTGCAGGTATGTATCATGGCCGTCATCTTTTTCGCGCTTGTCGCGGGGAATGTCGCCTGTATCGTCCTCAGGGATTTTATTACGACCTATTTCGGCGGTTACGGTCTGAACACCGAGAATATCGATTACGAAAAGGGAGACGACGTCGTCCGATATGTCGAAGCGGAGGGCATCGTGCTGCTCGAAAACGACGGCGCACTGCCCCTCGGAAAGGACAAAGTGAACGTGTTCGGCTGGGGCGCGACGGACGAGGGTTTCGTCTATTCGGGTTCCGGTTCGGGCGCGACCAAGAATACCGAGGCCCGTGTCACCTTTTTGCAAGGGCTCAAAGAGGCGGGGCTCGAATACAACGAGGCCCTGATGCAGAAGTATACCTCATTCTGCCGCTCGCGGGACACAAACGCCTATTTCAACCTGATCGAACCGCAACCCTCCGAAGTGGAGGCTTGGATCGCGGAGACAGGAGCGGAGAGTTGGTCTGAGACCGCCGTCGTGGTACTTTCCCGCCTCGGCAGAGAACAGGGAGACCTCACCCGTGTGCAAAACAAGACCTTTTCCGCCGCGGACGAGACAAGGACGTATCTCGAGATCGGGACGGAGGAAGAGGGGCTTATGCGCCTCGTCCGTGCACGGTTTGAAAAAGTCGTCGTCATCGTCAACACCTGCAATGCGATGGAGCTCGGATTTCTTCAGAAAGAGGAGACAAAGGCAAACGCCGCTCTCTATGTCGGCGCGACGGGACAGTCGGGCACCGTCTCGGTGGGGAAGGTCCTTACGGGCGAGATCGATCCCTCGGGAAGGCTCGCCGACACCTATGCCTACGACCTGACGACGGCCGCTTCCTATGCGAACTCCGCAAACGGACTCGAAGTAAACTCCGTCCGCGGCGGGATCCATCGCTACGCCTCCACCGAGGACTACTATGTCGACTATGCCGAAGGGATCTACGTCGGCTATAAATGGTATGAGACCGCGCACAGCGAGGGCTTTTGGGAGAGCGGATCCGCAGCAGAGAAATGGGGAGTCCACGGCTATCAGGACGTCGTGCAATACCCTTTCGGCTATGGGCTCAGTTATACCTCATTTACATGGGAAGTCACGGGGATCTCTCCCGCGGACGGCGCAGCGATCGGCGCGGACGATGAGATCGAGATCGAAGTCAAAGTCACGAACATTGGCTCCGTTGCGGGAAAGGACGTCGTCGAACTCTACTATGAGCCGCCCTACTACGAGGGAGGGATCGAGAAGGCCTCCAAAAATCTTGTTGCTTTCCAAAAAACGCCCCTGCTCGCAGCAGGGGAGAGCGAAACGGTCACGCTCTCTTTCAAGGCGCGTGATATGAGTTCTTACGATCATGCGGGGCTCAACAGCACGGGTCGGGCAGGTTACTGTCTGGAGGACGGAGATTATCAGATCTATCTTTCCAAGGATGCGCATAACTCCGTAAGCAAATTTACCTATACCATGTCCGAGACCTACCTCTTGGAAACCGACGAAAAGACGGGCGATCCCGTGGAGAACCGTTTCACGGGCGAGAGCGCAACGGACGGCGTCTCCATCGACGGAACGACAACGAACCAACGCATCTCCTTTCTGACGAGAACGGACTTTGCGGGGACTTTTCCCGAGATCTCGACGGAGGGACGGATCAAGCCCGAAATGCAGACTGCCGTCCCTGAACCCGAGTTCCCCGCCTATGAAACGGGCACGGAAAAGACGGCTCTCTACCGCGACGGCGAGCCGGACCTCGGCCTCATCATGGAACTGGGGGCCGATTACGACGCGCCGAAGTGGCAGACCCTTCTCAATAGCATGACGAAGGATGAGCTCGTTCTGCTTGTGGAACGGGGCGGCTACGGTACCGAGGCGATCGATTCCATTGCAAAGCCGAAATTCATCGATCTCGACGGTCCCGCGGGCATCTCTGATTCCGTCATGACGACGAACAATGCAAAGACGACCTATCATCCCATCGAGACGGTCATCGCTTGCAGCTGGAGCACGGAAACCGCAAAGACATACGGCGCTGCGATCGGCAGCGAGGCGGCCCAGCTCGGAGTTGCGGGCTGGTATGCTCCCGCGGTGAATATCCACCGTTCTCCCTTCGGCGGCAGAAATTACGAATATTATTCCGAGGACGGTTTCCTCGCAGGGAAACTTGCCGCCGAGACTGTGAGCGGCGCGATCGATCAGGGGCTCTACTGTTACGTCAAGCATTTCGCCCTTAACGAGACGGAGAATAAGCGCGAGGGGCTCTATACATGGCTCACCGAGCAGACTCTCCGCGAGATCTATCTGAAACCCTTTGAGCTGGCCGTGAAAGAGGGGGGAGCAAATGCGATCATGTCCTCTTTCAACCGTGTCGGCGCGGCTTGGGCGGGAGCCTCACACGCACTTTTAACGGAAGTTTTGAGGAACGAGTGGGGATTCCGCGGCACGGTGGTGACGGATGCGTATCTTTCCGACAGGACGTATATGAGCGTAGACGCGGGGCTCCGTGCGGGAAACGACCTATGGCTCAACTGTGTCGGCGGTTCTCTCGATTCCGCGATCCATTCAGACAAGACGAGCCCGAAGTCGCTCTCTCTCATGAAGAATGCCGCGCACAATATTCTCTACACTTATTGCAATACCGTGCAACGTGCAGAGAACTTCGTCGCGAAGGGCGCCAATCAGGTCGCGGCGAACTGGCTTTGGGCGCTTGGCGCGATCGATGTCGTCTGTCTCGCGGGCCTCGGATGTTGGATCTACTTTCTTTTCTTCCGCAAGGAAAAGAGAGAAGAGACAGATGAATAACGCTATTTTTCCTCCCCTTATATAGATCACGCTCCCGCGGGCTTGCCTGCGGGAGCGTGATCTATAGTTGAGCAGTTCCCTTTGATGGGGCAGGATGAACGCTCCACGGGGACAAGGTACAACGGGGACAGGCATAGGACAAATTCTCTTCCGCATAGTATGGGGAGAGGTGGAAGATGCTCGGGATCTTTTATGCCGTTTTAGGGCGGATCTTCTTTTTTACGGGCTCGGTCGACGGGAGTTCCTACCCGAAACCGCTCTCCAAAGAGGACGAAGAAAAATATCTCACACTGGCCCGTCAAGGGGACCCGCATGCCAAGGAAATGCTCATCAAGCACAACATGCGCCTCGTTGCGCACATCGTCAAAAAGTACACGGGTGCGGCGGAGACGGACGACATGCTCTCCGTCGGTTCCATCGGTCTTATCAAGGCCATCAATACCTATGAGCCCGGCCACGGGACGAGGCTTGCGACGTATACCGCCCGCTGTATCGAGAATGAGATCCTCATGCTCATCCGTGCGGGCAAAAAGCACAAGGGCAACATGTCGCTTTCCGATCCCGTCGGAACGGACAAGGACGGCAACGAGCTCACCCTCATGGATCTCCTCTTCGAGAAGGAGGACAAGGTTTTCGGCAGCGTAGAGCAGAAGATCATGCAGGAGAAATTCCTCTCGGCGATCGGCGAGATATTAAACGACAGGGAGCTCGAGATCGTCTGCCTTCGGTATGCCTTAAAGGGGGATGCGCCGCTTGCACAGCGGGAGGTGGCGCAGAGGCTCAAGATCTCCCGTTCCTACGTCTCCCGTATCGAAAAGCATGCCCTCGAAAAGCTCCGCCTCGGGCTCCGCCGCGAGGATTTTTTGAGCGAATAACTATAATAATATTGACATTTCCTCCAACTTGTGCTAAAATTCTCACAATAAAGGGGGAAATATGCGTAAAGTATTGAATGGCCTTTTGGCAGGATTTTTAGCACAGTGCTGCTCTTTTCGGCAGCGGCATGCGGCGGGGGCGGAAACGACGGCAACGACGACAGCCCCGAACCGGGCGGGGAACTGAAGTTCGACAAGAGCGCTCCCGCCTACGACAATGCGGACGCGACGCTCACGGTCGGCGGCATTCCCGAAAAGTATGCCGACATCTCGGACGAGCTCTTCGGCGTCTTTCTCGAGGACATCAACTATGCCTCACAGGCGCTCGACGACAACATGGTCATCAACGGCGGGTTTGAGACGGCCACGGGCGCAAAGTTCAACAACCAATACGGCTGGACGGCGGAAAGGGCCACTTTCAGCGTCACGACGGACGGAGCGCTCTTCGGGAGCGACTTTTCCGACCGTCGCAACGGAAATCCCGTTGCGGGCTATGCCCTTGTCGAGACGCAGGCGGGCGGCGCCCTCATCAACAGCGGCTATGTGCCCGTTCCCATGGCCGTGGAAGAGGGGACGGAATACATCTTTTCCGCCTTCTTCAAGACAAGTTCCGTCAAGACCGTCACGGTGACCGTCACCGACGGGTCACGGGACTATTGCAGCGAGACCATCGAGCTCGACCCCTCGAACACGTGGGCGAAGTACATCCGCACCCTCAAGGCGAGCGGGACGGCGGACAAGGACCTCAAGCTCAAACTCACCTTCTCCACCGCGGGGACGGTGGGCATCGACGGCGTCTCCTTTGAGACCACCGATTCGACTGTCGGCATAAAAAATTACATCTATGATGCGGTGAAGGAGCTCTCTCCCAAATTCATCCGTTTCCCGGGCGGGTGCATCACCGAGGGCGAAAACATCAATCAGACCTACGATTGGAAGAACTCCATCGGCGCCGTCGCAAACGGGGACAATGCGGGGGACGACGTCGTTCCCGCCCTCTCCTTCAAGGTCAACAAGGGCAACACGACAGGATTTGAGGAGATCACGACCTATGGCGAAGCCGTCACGCGGCGTCCCAACGTCAACCTCTGGGAGAACAACGGAAACCAATATTTCCTCATGGATCACGGCATCGGATTCTATGAATACTTCCTTCTCTGTGGATCGCTCGGGGCGTCGGCGCTGCCCGTCGTTTCGTGCGGTCTGAGCTGTCAGGGACAGGCCTATCCCGGGGCCCCGCTCGCGGGCAGACACGGCAAGGGCGTCGAAGATTACATCAAGGACGCCGCCGACCTCATCGAGTTCGCCAAGGGCGACAAGACGACGAAATGGGGCGCCGTCCGTGCGCAGATGGGGCATGAAGAGCCCTTTGAGATGAACTACATCGGCATCGGCAACGAGCAGTGGGACGCGGGCACGCCGCAGAGCGACTATTTCGAGACATATTACGAAAAATTCCTCGAGGATGAGGACTTCATGGCTGCCTGCGAAGAGTACGGCGTACAGCTCATCGTCGGGAACCATCAACAGCTCATCCACTGCGAGGGCTCCATCGACTTTGCGACGAATGAGGCCCGCACGTCGGGCGTCGCAAGGGACGCGGCCATCGCCTACCGCAACAAGGGGAAGATCACGGCCCTCTCCGAGTACGGCATTCACGATCAGCACTACTACAACAGCCCCGTCGATTTCCTTCTCCACACCAAGATGTACGACAACTACACCCGCGAGGGGAACGACCGCTATGAAGTGTTCGTCGGCGAGTATTCGGCGAACAATAACTTCAGAGAATCGGGCAATTTCAACACGCTCTACGAGATCAATAACTGGTTCTCCGCCCTCTCCGAGGCGGCGGCGATGACGGGATTCGAGCGCAACGGCGACATCGTAAAACTGGCGGCCTATGCGCCCATGTTTGCCCCCGTCAACGTGGGTTACCGCCACTGGCCCGTCGACATGATGCTCTTTACGAACACCGAGCTCGTCAAAACGGCCAACTATTACGTCCAGCAGCTCTTCATGCAGAATACGGGGTCCAAGAAACTGTCCTCGACGCTCACGTTCCGCAACGGTTTTTCTGCGACATATACGCTCACTTCTCTGGACGGAGCCGATCGGGAGATCGACAAACTCTACTATGTGACGAGCCTCGACGAAAAGACGGGGGACGTCATCGTGAAGATCGTCAATGCGGACGAGGACAACGTCAAGCTCAACATCGACCTCGGCGAGAGAACGCTCACGGGGATCGCAGACCTTGAGCGGATGATCGGTGAACTGTCGGATGTCAACACGCTCGACGACACGCCGATCCTGCCCCGCGCGTCCACGCTCGGAGACTTCAGCGGAAACACGCTCGGCCTCTCCGTGACGGGTTACAGCGTCCTCTGCCTGCGCATCCACACCAAGTAAAAAATGCAACATATGTTTTGAAAAACGTCAAGCCCTCCCCTTCACGGGGAGGGTTTTTTGTCCTTTTTTCACCCGCCCATTCCCTTGCCCACCCCTTGAGTGGGTGTTGCCCCAAAACGAAGTCACCCGCTCCCTCTGAATGACGCGTTACGTTCATGCAGAGCGGAGCGATGCATCCCGGCAAACGGGCGGAGCAGGTGATCAAAGGCTTCACCCTCAGGGGGGGGAGCTGTCGCGCTGTCCTTGCGCGACTGAGGAGG
>CANREC010000023.1 GCA_947629535.1 uncultured Clostridia bacterium
TGCCCTCGCGTCATCCTGAGCCGCCGCCGAAGGCGGCGTGTCGAAGGATCCCGAAGAACGAAGTCCGTTTTTTCATCCTCGGGATCCTTCGCTACGCTCTGAATGACGCATTGTCGGGGTGCCTGCCCCGCGCCTCGCGTCATTCTGCCCCGCGCCCCCGTGCCCTCGCGTCATCCTGAGCCGCCGCCGAAGGCGGCGTGTCGAAGGATCCCGAAGAACGAAGTCCGTTTTTTCATCTGCGGGATCCTTCGCTACGCTCTGAATGACGCATTGTCGGGGTGCCTGCCCCGTGCCCCGCGTCATTCTACCCCGCGCCCCCGTACCCGCGTCATGTTGAGCACAGGGGTCCATTCATCCTGAGAGAGCACTGCACCCTTCAAGGGGCAGGCAGGGTCCGACGGATGTTTCTGCGTCATCTTATGATCACCAAATTCTTTTTGGCGCGGGTGATGGCGGTGTAGAGCCACTCGCGGGCGTCGGAAAAATATCGGCTCTCGTCGAGGACGACGACGGTGTCGTACTCGCTCCCCTGTGCCTTGTGGCAGGTGACGGCGTAGGCAAATTCAAACCGCGCGACGGTATCTTCCCGCCGCACTTTGGCCGAGCGCAGGGCGGGGGCGTTGTCCTCGTGCACCAGTCTCCCGTTTGCGAGCAGACAGGCCTTCGCACCGTAGCCGTGGAAATATCTCCCCTCGTAAAAGACGCCCGCGTCGAAGGGAAGGTCATGCACCGTGCGGTCCAAAAAATCGGCCTTGAAGTCGAGGAGCCCCAAGCCGTCCTCCCCTTCCCGCACGTCATGGCAATTGCCGATGATGCCGTTGACGAGATGAAAATTCCCCTCTTCGTCCAAGGGCTTGGACCAATCGTTGAGCGTGCAAATGAGCTTTTCACCCTCGACGGGCAGGGCGTTTTCGGCAGAAATGCCAAGATATGTGCGAATTTCGCGATTGATACGGGTGCGCGTCCTGTTGGTGCCGACGATGATCTGGTCGGCCTTGAGGAAGAGTTCCCGCCGCCCTTCCTGCGTGAGAGCGTTGTGCGGAAGAATGGCCGCATTTTCGCCGTAGCGGCCGTAGGGCAGAAATTTCCCCGCGCGGACGGCCTCGGACATCTGCACGATGGGATTGTCCCGCTCCTGCCGCACGATCTCCTTGAGGGTGATGACGGGCATCTCCATGAGCGAATTTGTCCCATAGACGGGCGGGAGCTGGGCGGGGTCGCCGCAGAAGAGGCACTTGACGCCGAAGGAGAGCAGATCGCGGAGAAGGTCGTCGGAGACCATGCTCGTCTCGTCGACGACGATGAGCCGTATCTCCTTCGGAAGGCTGCTCTTGAGCACGAACCGAAGGAACTGCTCGGAGACGATCTCGCCGTCCTCGTTGATCTCGATGTCCTCTTCCCGCGTATAGATGAGGCTGTGAAGGGTGGAAGCGGGCGTGCCGCCGCGGATGAGGACGGACGCGGCCTTGCCCGTCGGCGCGACAAAGACGGCGCTCGTTCCGGGAACGAGCCCCATCTTTCGGACGATGTAGTCGACGAGAAAGGTCTTGCCCGTGCCCGCATAGCCGCACAGGACGAAGATCTGCGTATTCAGATGAAAGTACCATTCCTCGATGAGCTCGGCGGCCTCGGTCTGGTCGTCCGTCAGCGTCGGAAGGGCGGAGAGATCCTTCTTCATGTCCCGATTATACCACGTTGCCTTGCGGAAAGCAAATGTTCGGCCCCAAAGGCATGGAAAAAGCCCGCCTGTCGGCGGGCGTTTTCTGTTTTCTTATGCGATGACGCCGGAAAGTCTTTGAAATTCGATGTCATACCACTCGTTGAGCAATACATCGCGTTCTGACTCTTGACCATCGACCAGCGCAACGGAAATATGTACTCCATCATACTCATCAGAGCATCTCATCACAAGGTTTGTCTTGTATGTTTTTCCGCCACAGGTGAATGTCACTTCCGTCGTCTTTGAAGAGGACACCCCCCCCCATATGCTTTCGCCGTCCCCGGTCATGTCAGGAGTTTTATCCGCAGGGAACGTGCTCACATTCAAGGTCACCTTTGCCCCACTGACGGCACAGTCGGGGACGCTGAGCGTCACAGCGATCTCCTTTTCGGTCACCGTGAGATCGACGATATAGGTCACCTTTTGTTCGAGAAAGGTAAGTTCACCGGGATCAATGGCGCTTTTATAGGAATCCGTCTTGGGTTCAAACTTGGTCCTGTCGGGGTCGTGCGACGTGAAGTGCATGCCCGTGAGGTCGGTGAAGGTGTGGCTCTCGAGAATGGTCACGGTGAAGTCCGCCTCGCCCGTGACGTCATACGCCTTGTCTGCGGGAACGTCAGAGGACGTGTTCGCCTCGAAGGAGCTCACGGAGAGCCCGAATCCGTCGAACATCTTGTCGGCGCCGAAGTTCAGCGAGAGCGTGACGCTGCCCTTGGTCTCGAGCGTCAAGTCGGTTTGTTCAATGGCCGCAAAGACGGTGTTGACGAGTGCGTTCACGAAATCCCTTGCGAACGTGTCAAGGTAACCCTTGGCCATGGCGATCATCGCATCGAATGTCTCGGTGAAATCGGGAGCCTCTTCCGCAAGCGCCGCGGCCGACGTGAGCGCGGGTTGATTTTCGCCCGATGCGCCGTTCTGTCCGCCCGCTTCGCCTTGGCTCGGCAGCTGCGGCTCGTCGTTGTCATAGTTCGGACCGTCGGCTTCTTCGCCGCCCGAAGGCATCATGGCTGAAACGAGGGTGAAGATCTCTGCGACCGTCAGATCGCCGAAACATTCTGCCTCGAAGGGCAATTCCGAACTGAAGGCGGAATAGAATACCTTATCCGCCGCGACGGCGACGAGATAGTCGTACAGGTTCTGGCCGTCCTCTGCTACGGGCATTATCCCCTCTACATCGGGCGGGAGCATCGGAAGGGAAAGAACAGTCTTTGCCTCGATGCCGCCGATCAAGGTCTTGAGGACGCTTGCGAGGAAGGGATCCTTGAGAAGTTCGGTGACGGTGGTCGTCGCCTCTACCCTGCCAAGGAGCTGGGAAAGATTGGCAGCGAGCGTCGAGAAGGACGCAGCGAGGTCATACGAGACGGTATAGCCGCCCGGGACAGCCTCGAGCTTTCCGCCGCCGATGAGGTTGGGAAGAGAGGCGACGAACTCGGTCACAAGGTCCATGGGGACCTGCGCCATGACGTCCTCGGGGGAAGTGTCCGACTGCATGGTTTCACGCCCGAGCGCGTATGTACCGTCCTTCAATCCCTTCATGATGGGATCCCAGTCACCCGCTTTGAGTTCCAGATCATCCCACTCGTCGCTGAAAGTATAGCCGTATTCGCCGCGAAGGAAAGCCATTGTGAAGAGATCCACATCTTCCAGCTTGCCGCCCGATCGTACCGCCTGTTCCGAAACCGTGATAAAGATGTCGGCAGTGAGGTCCTCAACACCGAGATAGGCGTCCGCATCGACAGTGGCGTCCTTCAGCGTGGCATAGCCGTTGAACGTCGCATTGACGCCCGAGAGTTTTCCGTCGACGCCGAGATAGTCGATCTCCGTCTTTAACAGGTTCTCAAAGAGCTCCTGCTCCGTCTTGTCGGTGACCGTGGGGGTCTCCTGCGGCTTGTTGCCCTGTTCTTGGTCGTTATTGCCTTGGTCGTTGCCTTGGTCGTTATTGCCGCCCTGCGTGCCTTGGTTGGTTTTGTCGTCGTCGCCGCTCCCGCCGCCGAGGCCGAAGTCACAGCCTGCGAAGGAGAACGTAACGCCGAGGGCCATGACGGCCGCAAGGGCAAGGCTCAAAAACTTTTTCATTGATTTTACCTCCATTGAACAAATTATAATTCGTTATGTCACAAAATGTCAAGTATTTTGCGCACGTTATCTGCGCTGTTCCGTTGGAAAATTTCGGATAGAGCGCTCACGCATTATAGAATATGAGCTTTCCGTCCTGCACGTCCACGGTGACTGTCCCGCTGCGGATGTTTCCGCGGAGCAGTTCGGCGGAGAGCCCGTCCTCGACCATTTTCTGGACCATGCGCTTGAGGGGACGGGCGCCGTACTCGTCGCTGTATCCCCTTTCGAGAATGAGCTCCTTTGCCGCCGCCGTGACGTCGAGGCGGATCTGCCTGCCTTCCAAACGCTTGTTGAGGGAATCCAGGATCTTGCCGCAGATGAGCGCGGCGTCCTCCTTGGTGAGCTTGTGGAAGATGATGACGTCGTCGAGGCGGTTGAGAAATTCGGGGCGGAACTGCTTTTTCAGCGCGTCCTCGATGTTCTCCCGCATCTCCTCGTATTCGGACTGAGCGTCCGCCGTGCCGAACCCGAGCGAGGACGTCTCCTTGACGGCGTGCGCGCCGACGTTGGAAGTCAGAATGATGACGGTATTCTTGAAATTGACCGTCCTGCCCTTGCTGTCGGTGAGGCGTCCGTCGTCGAGGATCTGCAAGAGGAGATTGAAGATGTCGGGGTGGGCCTTTTCGACTTCGTCGAAGAGAACGACGGAATAGGGCTTTTTGCGGACCTTCCCCGTAAGATATCCCTCGCCGTCGTCGTAGCCGACAAAGCCCGGGGCGGCGCCGATGAGCTTGGAGACGGAGCTCTTGTCCATGTATTCGGACATGTCGACGCGGATCATGAGGTCCTCGTCGCCGAACATGCTCTCCGCAAGGGCCTTGCAGAGGTCGGTCTTGCCAACGCCCGTCGGGCCGACGAAGATGAAGGAGCCGATGGGACGGTTGGGGTCCTTGAGCCCCGCCCGCGCACGGCGGATGGCCTTTGCGACGGCGGAGACGGCCTCGTCCTGCCCGATGATGCGGCGGTGCAGCTCCTCCTCGAGGTGGAGAAGGCGTTCGCTCTCCTGCTCGGTGATGCGGGAGACGGGCACGCCCGACCAGTCGGAGACGATGGCGGCGATGTCCTCCGCGCCGATGCTGATGTGCGCACGGTTCTTCTTCATCTGCCATTCGCGGCGCATGGTCTCGACCTTTTCTTCGAGCTCCGCCGCTTCCCGTGCGAGGGCGGCCTCGTTCTCGTCCCCCCACTTTCTGGCCTTCTCGCGGTCGGACTTGAGACGGACGAGCTTATCTTCGGCCTCGTGCAGCTCGGCGGGGCCGCTCTCGGCATTGAGCCGTGCGCGGGACGCCGCCTCATCGATGAGGTCGATGGCCTTGTCGGGCAAAAATCTGTCGGTTATGTAGCGGTCTGAGAGCTTTGCCGCCGCCTCGATCGCCTCTTCCGTGATGACGACGTTGTGATGCGCCTCGTACTTGTCGCGCACGCCGCGGAGGATGATGACCGTATCCTCTGCCGAGGGCTGGTCGACGGTGACGGGCGTAAAGCGGCGCTCGAGCGCGGGGTCCTTTTCGATATAGCGGTACTCCTCGATGGTCGTCGCGCCGATCGTCTGCAACTCTCCGCGGGCGAGCATGGGCTTTAAGATATTGGACGCGTCCATGGCCCCGCCATCCGAGGAGCCGCCCGCGCCGACGATGGTGTGGATCTCGTCGATAAAGAGGATGATGTCCTTATCGGCCGTGACGGCGTCGATGATGCCCTTGAGACGTTCCTCAAAGTCGCCGCGGTAACGCGTTCCCGCCAAGAGCCCCGTGAGATTGAGCGAAAAGACGATCTTGCCGCTCAAGAGGTCGGGCACTTCGCCCTGTGCGATGGCAAGGGCCAGTCCCTCGACGACGGCGCTCTTGCCGACGCCCGGCTCTCCGATGAGGACGGGGTTGTTCTTTGTCCTGCGGGAGAGGATCTGGATGACCTTTTCGATCTCCTTCCTTCTGCCGATGACGGGATCGAGCTTGCCCTCCCGCGCCTTTTGGGTGAGGTCCACGCCGTAGGGAAGAAGTTTCTCACTCACGGAACGGACGGGGTGCACGGCGGGCGAGACGGGCGACGGGGCGGGCTCGGACTCCGTCTCCGACTGCTTTGCCGAGATCGTGCCCGAAATGAAAACTTCCGTCCGCTCGATGAGAAGGGGCAGATCGATGTGCATGCTCGCGAGGATGTAGTAGGCGACGCTTTCCTCTTGGTTCAGAACGGCGAGGAGAAGATGCTCAGTGCCCGTGAGCGCCGTAAAATATCCATCCTGCCGTGCGTATTCCTGCGCGGTCGTGAGCATGTTCTTGGTGCGGGGCGTGAAATCGTACTTCTGCGTCGCCTCATGGGTGATGGCGCGGCGGAAGAGGTCGCGGTAGACGCCGTATTCGACGCCCGAGGACGCAAGAAGGCGGCCCGCCGTGCTCTCGGGGACCTCGAGCATGGCAAGGATGAGATGTTCGCTGCCGATGTAATTGGTCTTGTAGTACTTGGCGATCTTGTCCGCCTGTACGAGCACCTGTTTCAGATGATCGGAAAAAAATCTGTTATCCAAGGGATACTCCTTAAAAAGGTTTTTTGGGTCAGAGCGCGTAAAGGCTCCTCCCAAGGAGGGAAGGTGTCTGCCGAAAGGCAGACGGATGAGGGGCATTCTAAATCACGTCATGGTGAGCTTGTCGAACCATCACCGCAGCAAACGCCCCCGCGAGATCCTTCGACACGCGCTTACGCGCGGCTCAGGATGACGCGACGAGCGCGTCCGCGGGGCCGCTCCGCCCGTTCAATGGGATCCTTCCCCTTCGACTTCGCTCAGGGTCAGAATGAGCGGAGGACTCCGTTCAAAGGGATCCTTCGGGCTTTGCCCTCAGGATGAGCGGGGGCTCAGGATGAGCGGGTGGGACGGGGCGGGCGGGCGTTATACGATGATCTTCATGCGGCGCATGATGCGGTTGACCTGTTCGGCGCGGTAAATGTATTGTTCCGTCTCGCTGAGCGTACGGCCGTTCAGGCGGTCGATGTTCGCGGGGCGCAGGGCGGTGATGCGCTCGTCGAGCTCGGAAAGCATCTCCTCGGGCTCCTTCTCCGAGCGCAGATACCCGAGCACAAACCCGAGCTTGAGGTCGGCGGCGAGCTCCATGAACTCCTTCATGCCCAAGAGACAGCAGTTGGCGAGGATCCCGTAGGCACGCATGACCCTGTCGCGAAGGCCGACGCCCTCTTCCGCCTTCATGCGTTCCCGCTCGCGGAGCTCGAACTCCACGAGGAGCTTGACGGCCTTGTCGACGGCGGCAAGGATCTCCGTCTCCGTGAATCCGAGCGTCACTTCGTTGGAGACCTGATAAAGATCCCCCTCCGCGCCGCTGCCCTCGCCCGAGGTCCCGCGCACGGTGAGGCCCAAGCGGTTGAGCTCGGGGACGATCCTCTTCATCAGTCCTCTCCGCGAGACGGCGGGAAGGAACATCATGACGGACGCCCTCATGCCCGTTCCCAAATTCGTCGGACAGGCGGTGAGATAGCCGAATTCCTTGTCGAAAGCGAAGGGAATGGATTCGGAGATGACGTCGTCGATGCCCGTGATGCGCTCGTAGGCCTTGTCGAGGTCGTAGCCGCGCATGAAATACTGCTCGCGGATGTGATCCTCCTCGTTGATCATGACGGAGATGCTCTCGTCGGGGGTGATGAGCGCCGCGGAAATGGCGCTGTGGCGGACGAGGTCGCGGGAGATGAGATTGCGCTCCACGAGATAGGCCGCCCGCTCCTCGGTGAGCGTGCCGACGTCGTAGAGTTCGAATTCCTCGAGCGCGTTGAGCTCCTCGTTGATGGTGCGGACGATCTCGCTCGCCTGCTCCCGCGCGTGAGGACTCTTCAACAGCCTGTCGGGGAAGGGATAGTCCATGAAATTTCTCGCGAGGCGGATGCGCGAGGAAACCGCCACGCTCTCGTAGGAGACCTTCATTCTTCGCCTCCGCTGATGAGCCTTAAGATGACGGAGAGACGGTAGCGGATGCGCTGTTCCATGAACTTATCGCCTGTCTTTTGCGCGTCCCTGAGCTCTGCCTCGAGCTCTCTCCGCTCGTCGTCGAGGGTTCGGACAGGATCCTTGCCCGTGTGGCGCAGCCGCCCCTGAATGAATTGCACGGTGGGAAGAAGTTCCTCACGGAAGGCCATATAGCAGTCGGCACAGCCCAAAAGGCCCGTCTTGCGGAATTCCCCGAGCGTCGTGCCGCACGAGGGACATTCCTTCAGCGATGGTTTGGCGTCGCGGGACGCCGCGGCCTGTGCATTGCCATAGAGACGGCGGTAACAATCGGGGCAGAGGTAGACGGTCCCCCCCTCTCCCGTGTGCCGTATGTACTTTTGTGCCTCATTTTTTCCGCACTGTGCACAGAGCATATTCTCCGTTCCCACCTTTTGAATGAAAAATTAAGAATTGTAGCCGTACGCTCATCCTGCCCCGCGCATTCTTATTGCACCAAGCGCGGCACGAGGAGCGTAGCGACGAAGTAGCGCAGCGAAGGATCCCACGGACGCATATCCCTCACTTTTCGGGGTGCAGGGCCTTCACGCATTCGTACGCGCCGGCGATGTCGGGAATGTGATAGGCCCCATAGACGCATTGAAGTTTCAGCACGGGCCTGCCCTCGATCTCCGTGCGGGAGACGCTCTCGATCTCTTCCCATTTCAAAAAGATCCTCTCGCCGCTCGCCTCTTTCCAGAAAATGCCCTCTTCATAGACGGAAAACACGCTCTTCGCGCCGAGGAAGGCCGAGACGCTGCGCGCGGCAAGGAAGAAACCGATGACGGAGAGGAAACTCCCCGCCGTGACGTTCCAAAAGATGGCGACGGGAATGCCCGCGCCCGCAACGACGGCGCCCAGAACTGCCGTGAGCATGGCGCGGCGCCTCTTCTCCGCCATGGGCACGAAAAACTTGGTTTTTAAGCGATATCTTGCATTTTTTGTTGTTTTCTTCTCTTCGCCGAGAAGGAGAAGGCCGCGCTCTTTTATGGTCTTGAAGAGCCGCTCCTTGGCGTCCGTCTCCACGAGGACCTTTTCGTCCGCTCCCCCCTTTCCGTCCTTGGCGAGATAGCGGGCGGGGAGCTCCAGAACGACGCTCCACTCCCCCTTTTCCCGCGGGGCGCGGCGGGTGCAGACGGAGAACAGTCTGATCTCGCCGTAGGGGATGCGGATGGTTTTCCCCTGTCCGCCGTCGCCGTGAAGGCGGAGCAGGTCCTTCTCAAACGTCGCGAGCGTCCCCTCGCCGACATAGAAACTGTGCTCCGAGGAGCAGCGCTCGGCAAAGTCGGCACGGGCGAGGTCGTTGCCCGCAAGGAGACGGGAAAAGAGATATGCCGCCCCGCCTGCAAGCGTTCCGCCGCCGAGAAAACTGCCGAGAAGGATAAAAAAGAGCGTTTCGGAGACGTTTGCTGTAAATTCAAAGACGATGACGGCAACGATCGCCCCCAAGAAACCCGCCGCCGCAAGGGCAACGGAGAGGTAGAAAGCGACGGTATATACCGTACTTTTGCGGCCGTACGACCGCAGGATCTTCGTCCGCTCCTCTTGAGACGCGGGCAAGGCTCTTTCCTTGATATTCATTCCTTGATCCTCGCTTTTTTCCGCCATACGAAATAGATGAGCGCCATGACCTGCAGCGGGACGCCGATGAGGAAGATGAGCCACATGCCGTCGCTCACGCCGCAGATAAAGAGCGTGAGATAGACGCACGCGAGGAGCGTCCAGATGAGAACGGAAACGGCGGCGACGCGCACCCATTTCCAGTGCCATATGCTCGAAAAAACGGTGAGAACGATGGCGCTCGCGGGAACGGCATAGACAAAGGAGAGCCATGCGCCGCTCTTCGTCTCGCCCTGTACGTTCCAGACGACGCCGATGAGCACATAACATACCACGGCGACGGACCAGACGAGGGCCACGGAAAGGGTCGTCACAACGAGGCGGCGGATCTTCCGCTCCCGCTTGGGCACGACGGGTTTTTCTTTATGCTCGCGCACGAGATCGTCCACGGAGACGTTAAAGAGCTCCGAGAGCTGGACGAGGATGCGGACGTCGGGAATGCCGTTGCCCTGCTCCCACTTCGAGACCGATTTATCCGAATAATTCAGCTTTTCGGCGAGCTCAAGCTGCGTCATTCCCGAGAGCTTTCTGAGACGGGTAATATTTTTTCCTATGGTGATCGCGATATCCTGTTCTTCCATGCCTCTATTATACCCCGAGAAAGGACAGATGTCAACGATTCTACTCTCAGTAGAGTAAGTTTTTCAAACTCTACCGTAAATTTTCCATGCAATAGAGCGCACTTTTCAATTAGTAGGTTGCATTTCGGAGAGAGACGCGTTAAAATCAAATCATCCCAAAAACGTCGGCGGTCCCAGCCGCGGGCGTTTTACTCTCCAATATTTTATAAAGTCCGCGGCAGTCTGCCGCGGACTTTATTCGTATTTACGGCGTACGGCCGCTCAGCCCTCTCTCAGGGAGAGATAGCGGGAACCGTGGTCGGGGAAAAGGACGGCAATGCGCATCTTTCCGTCATTCCGCTTGGCAAGGGAGACGGCCGCGGCGAGGGCGGCGCCGGAGGAGATGCCGCAGAGGATCCCCTCCCGCTTTGCCGAAAGATCTGCAAATTCCAGCGCCTCGGCGTCGGACACGGCGGCAATCTCGTCTATGACCGTCCTGTCGAGCACGTCGGGCACGAACCCTGCGCCGATGCCCTGTATGGCGTGTCTCCCCTTTTTGCCTCCCGAGAGAACGGGCGAAGAGGCGGGCTCGACGGCAACGACCCGCGCGGCCGTCCTCTCCTTCAAAAACCTGCCGACGCCCGTCAGCGTTCCCCCCGTTCCGACGCCCGCGACAAAGGCGTCGACGCGCCCGCCGAGGTCCTCAAAAAGTTCCCGCGCCGTCCGCTCGTAATGGGTGCGCGGATTGACGGGATTGGTGAACTGGGAGGGAAGAAAGGCGTTTTTGAGCGTCTTTTTGAGCTCTTCCGCCCGCAAGACGGCGCCCTGCATGCCCTCTTCGGGCGGGGTGAGAAGGACCTCTCCGCCGTACGCCTCGATGAGTTTTTTGCGCTCAGCCGACATCGACGCGGGCATGACGATGATGACCCGATAGCCCTTTCCCGTGCCGACCGCCGCGAGGCCGATGCCCGTGTTGCCGCTTGTGGGCTCGACGATGACGGAGCCCTCCTTGATGAGGCCCCTTTCTTCGGCGTCCTCGATCATCGCGAGGGCGATCCTGTCCTTGACGGAGCCCGTGAGGGAGAACATCTCGAGCTTTGCGTAGAGCTCCGCACGGAGAGAAAAATGTCTTTCGATCTTCTTCAGCCGAACCGTTGGTGTGTTGCCGATGAGCGCAAGGGATGAGGAATACAGCATACCCTATGATATGCAATGGCACGCTCGGAATGTCCCTCATCCGTCACGGCTACGCCGTGCCCCGTGCTCATTCTGCCCCGCCCGCACGTTCTTTATGGCGTCGAAGGGCGGCACGAGCGGCACAGCCGCGAAGTAGCATAGCGAAGGATCCCAGCAAACCTACAGACTTCGTTCCTCGGGATCCTTCGACACGCCGCCTATGGCGGCGGCTCAGGATGACGCGGGGGCACGGCCTGTGCGTGCTTTGCCCTCAGGATGAACAGGTGTCCCGTGCCCCCTCAGGATGAGCGGTGTCCCGTGCCCCCTCAGGATGAGCGGGGGGGGTGGGCAGAAACAAAAAAGCCCGCGCGGAGCGCGGGCAGTCTCAAGGATCGCTTACTTCTTGATCTTATTCATCATGTCGACGATGTCCTGCACCGTCTTGATGCTCTCAACGTCCTCTTCGGGCAGGGTGATGTTGTACTCATCCTCGAGCGTCATCAGAAGCTCTACGACGTCGAGGGAGTCCGCACCCAAGTCTTTGACGACTTCCGATTCGGGCTTGATGACGGACGCGTCGATCCCAAGCTGTTCCGCCAGCATCTTGCAAACTTGTTCAAACATGTTTCTCCTCCTGTTTTCGATCAGAGACCCTTTTTTTTATTGTACCGTAAAAGGCCGTATTTGTCAAGACCCTTTGCGGATCTTGTTGCCTTTATGATCGGAAAACTCTTGACAGCGCCCTCTCCCACGCCTCGGCCGAAAATCTCGGGTTGGCGGGCGACGTCGACGGCAAGAGCGTCGTCCTGTCTATGTACTTCGGGAATCCCTCGGTGAACATGCTGTAGGCCTTGCTCCCGTTGCAGAAGATGTACTCGATGGGGGCGGCCTTTAAGACCTTCGGCACGTCGCTCAAGACGACGTCCCTGATCGAGGCGTCCGAGGAGCCCGTCACGGCACAGCGCACGGCGACGTCCCACAGGGCGATGCGGCGGCGCAACAGAAATTCTCTTTTCCCCGCGATGTCTTTCGGGACCTCTTCGGCGAAAAATCCGCACACCGTTCTCCAGAACCTGTTCTGCGGATTGCCGTAGTAGAAACAAACTTCCCTGCTCTTGACGGAAGGAAAACTTCCGAGGATGAGCAGGCGGCTCCTTTCGTCATAGACGGGCGGGAATCCCTCGGCGCGGCTCTCCGTCACAGCGAGATCCCCTTCTCAAGGTTGCCGACAGAGGCTGCAGCGGCCCTGTCAAAGTCAAAGCTCCGTCCGATCGTCTCGATGACATCCTCTCTTCTGAGCGCGGAGAGCTCCGCCATGCGCTTTTCGAAATCGTAGGCCTCCCCCGTGTAGAGCATCTGTTTTCCATAGAGGAGCATCTGCGAGGAAGTGTTCTCCTGCGCAAAGACGGTGCCCGAGAGGAGCTGCTGTTTGCCGCGCGTAAATTCCTCTTCGGAGAGGTCCCCCTTCTTGAAGTCCTCCAGAACGTCGAGGACGGCCTTTGCCGCCTTCTCGGCCTTCTTGGGGTTGACGCCCGCATAGACGGTGAGAAGGCCCGTCTCGGCATAGTTGGAGAGATAGGAATAGACGGAATAGGCGAGGCCGAGTTCCTCTCTGACGCGCTTGAAGAGGCGGGAACTCATGCCGCCGCCGAGAATGACGTTCATGACCTGCACGGCGGGGTAGGCGGGATCCTCCCGCGGGACGGAAGGAAAGGAGAAGGCGAAGTGGGCCTGTTCGATGGGTTTATAGCGGAAGAGGGCGTCCGTGCGCAGAGAGATGTTCTTCTTCCTGTCCGAAAAACCCGTCTTTTTCATGCCGCCGAAGTACTGTGCGGCGAGCGCGACGGCCTCCCCGACGCCAATGTTGCCCGCAAAGGAGACGACGATGTTCTCGGGGCAGTACCGTTCGGCCTTATAGGCGAACATCTGCTCGCGCGTGAAGGAAGAGACGTTTTCGGCGGGGCCCAAAATATTCCTTCCGTAATTGTCGGGACCGAATGCGGCCGCGGAGAGAAGGTCGAGACAGAGGTCCTCGGGGGAGTCCTCGTTCATGTTGATCTCCTCGATGACGACGCCCTTTTCCCGCACCATCTCCTCTTCGGGGAAGGTCGCGTTCAGAAAGAGGTCCGCAAGGAGCTCAAAGCTCTTTTGGGCGTGTTCGGAAGTCGATTTGCAGTAATAGCAAGTCATCTCCTTGCCCGTGAAGGCGTTGACCTGCGAGCCGAGCGCGTCGAAGGCGTCGGAGATCTCGAATGCCGTGCGGGAAGGCGTTCCCTTGAACTGCATGTGCTCGATGAAGTGGGAGATGCCGTCCTCGCTGTCCGTTTCGAACGCCGCACCCGTCCCTGCGAGAATGCCCATGGTGACCGAAAGAAGTCCTTCCATGCGCTTGACGATGACCCTGAGGCCGTTATCCAATCTTGTGCTCTCTACCATATGTAACTCCTTATCCGATGTTTTCGCTGACCGTGATGGCCCTGAGGCCGTGCTCCCTGTAGTAATTCAGGATCCGCGGCAAAGCCCTTGCCGTGTGTTCCATGGGGTGCATCAGAATGAGGTCTCCCCCCTGAACGTCCTTCGTGGCGCGGGTGAAACAGAGCTCTTCGTCCTTGTCCCGCCAGTCGATGGTGTCCTTGCTCCACATGACGGTCTTGAGGGAAAGGCTCTCGGCGGCCGTCAAAGTGTCCCCGTTGTACGCTCCCGAGGGCGGCGCAAAGAGGGTTATCTCCCTGCCCGAGGCGAGCGTCAGAAACTCGGCGGACGTGCGGATCTCGTTCAGGTTCTCCTCGAGGGTGAGCTTGTCGTGCTCCCTGTGAAAGTAGCCGTGCGTGCCGATCTCATGCCCCCGCCGCGCGATCTCCTTGACGCAGGCGACGTTGTCGTCCGCCCAGCAGCCGCCTAAGAAGAATGTTGCCTTGGCCTCGGCTCCGTCGAGGGCGTCGAGAATGGCGTAGACCTCTTCGGTGTCCTGATAGACGTTGAACATGAGCGAGACGCCGTCCTCGCTCGTTCCGCGGTAGTGGACGCGGGGATCGATCTCCGACGCGGGAGAAACGGCGGGCAGGAAACAGACGGCCCCGAGGGCGACGACGATGAGGGCAAGGACGACATTGGTGAGCGCCGTGACGGCGTGCGACCGCTTTTTCACAGTATACCTCAAACAAATATTATCAAACGTATTCTATTGAGGCAGACGCAAAAATATGATTGCAGGCTCGCCGCTCATTCCGACCCTGAGCGCAGTCGAAGAGGAAGGATCCCGTTGGACCAACAGACTTCGTTTGAGGGGATCCTTCGGTCGCTACGTTCCCTTAGGATGAGCGAGGGGCGAGGACTTCGTTCTTCGGGATCCTTCGACACGCGCTTACGCGCGGCTCAGGATGACGCATGGGGCGCAGGCAGAATGAGCGACCCTCTTTTGTCATTTCGAGCGGAGCCGAAGGCGAAGTCGAGAAATCTCTATTGCGTTTGAGATCCCTCGACGACGGTCGGGATGACGCCCTTATTCCAAAACAAATCGTTCGAGATCTTATTTAAGTTTCACTATTGTGACGCCGCTTTCGCCCTCGCCGTACTTGCCGAGGCGAAAACTCTCCACATGCGGATGCTTGCGCAGGACTTCGTGCACGGCGGCGCGGACCTTTCCCGTGCCCATACCGTGGACGATGCGGACTTCAGAAAGGCCAGAGACGAGCGCGGCGTCCAAGAAATTCTCGACCTCGAGCGCGGCGTCGGCGGCCGTCATGCCGATGAGGTCGCATTCGCGCGGCAGGTCCCGACGGGGAGCGAGGTCCCTCACGACCTGCACTTTCCCCTTCTCCTTCTTGACCTCGGAGGGGTAAAAGAGGTCGTCTATCCTGCTCTTCACCTTCAGAAGGCCCACCCGGATCTCGGCGGTGTTTTTCTCCTTCTGAACGGAAATGACGGCCCCCTGCGCGGACATGGCCCCGACAAAAACCGTATCGCCGACTTTCAAATCCTTTTTATCCACGGGCAGGAGACGGACGGGAACGCCCTCTTCCGCCCCCTCTTCGCCCATCTTGTTCTTGAGCGTTCGGGCCCGAATGATGTCGCTCTCCGTGAGCGTTTCCTTTTTGAAGATCTCCTCGATCTCGGAGAGGAGCTCTTCGGCCCGCGCCGTGCGTTCGTTGACGATGCGCCGCGCCTCCGCCTTCGAGGAATAGAGGAACCTTTCCCGCTCCCGCCGAAACTTTTCCTCCTCTTTTTCGAGTGCCTTAAGGCGGGTGTTCCACTCCCGCTCGATGGCCTCCGCCTTTTCGCGCACGGCGTCCGCACGGATCCTGCTCTCCTCGGCGGCGCGGAGCGTCTTTTCGAAGGAGCGGGCCCCCTCGGAGAGGTACCCTCTCGCCTCTTCGACCGTCTCCTGCGGAAGGCCGAGCCTTGTGCAGATCGCGAGGGCGTTCGAGGAGCCCGGGGCGCCGATCTTGAGGCGGTACAGCGGGCGGAAGTCCTCCGCGTCGAACTCCATGCAGCCGTTTTGCATGCGTTCATGCTCATATGCGTATTCCTTCAATGCGGAATAGTGCGTCGTGACGATCCCCTTGCATCCCCTCTTCTTGAGCGCAGAGAGGACGGCGCGGGCGAGTGCCTGCCCTTCCTCGGGGTCGGTGCCGCCGCCCGGTTCGTCGATGAGGACGAGGGAATTTTTCCCCGCCTCCCGCAGGATCTCACGGATGTTGACGATGTGCGAGGAAAAGGTCGAAAGGTCCTCCTCGATGGACTGGCTGTCGCCGAGGTCGCAATAGACGCCCTGAAAGACGCCGAGCTTGGTCCCCGCGCCCGCGGGCACAAAGAGGCCGCAGGCCGCCATCAGGCAGAAGAGGCCGCACATCTTGAGGGTGACGGTCTTTCCGCCCGTATTCGCCCCGCTGATGAGAAGGAAATCGTAGTCCTCGCCCAAGGAAACGGAGACGGGGACGGCCCGCTCCCTGTCGAGAAGGGGATGCCGCCCCTTTTCTATCTCGATGACGCCCTTGCCGTTGAGCTTGGGGCGCATGCCCCCGTTGCGGTAGCCGTATTCGGCGAGCGCATGGTACATATCGACCTCGGCGAGAACGGCAACGTCCGTCTCAAGCCTTTCCCGCATGTGCCCGACCTCGATGGAGAGCTCCTTCAGAATGCGCTCGACCTCTTCCTTCTCGTCGAGGGCAAGGTCGGTGAGCTCGTTGTTCATCTCGAGGACTTCCTCGGGCTCGATAAAGACGGTGGCGCCGCTCTGGGAGCGGTCGTGCACGAATCCGCGGATGGAACGCTTGTATTCCGCCTTGACGGGAATGACATACCTGTCCCCGCGGACGGTGACGAGGCCGTCCTGCAGATATTTCCGCTCGTCTCCCGTGAGGTAGGCGCCCAGCCTTGCGCGGATGCGTTCGCCCAAGGCACGGATCTCCCTTCGGATGGTATAGAGCTTTTCGCTCGCGGTGTCGGCGACTTCGTTTTCGTTGGGGAGCTTGCTCTGAATGTCCCGCTCGAGCGCCTCGTCAAAGATAAGCCGCTCGGTGAGCGGTCTCATCTTACAGATGCGGGGGTCGGAGAGCGCATGGACGCTGCGGTAGCACACCCGCGCCGAGCCGAGCAGACGCGCGATGTTGAGAAGTTCGGCATTGCCCAGCGTCGCGCCCTTTTCCGCCCGCTCCGCGCTGTCCCCCAAGGGGGAAAATTCGGGGATCCTGCCCGCGCCGAGCTCATAGAGCAAAAGATGGGCCTCCTCCGTCATGTCGAGACGGCGGTCGGCCTCTTTGAGTTCTGTTGCGGGAAGGAGCCCGAGGACGGCGGCGCGGCTCTCCTCGAGGGCCGCATACTCCGCCGCGGACGATAAAATTTTGTCGAGCTCCAGACGGACGGCATCTTTGGTCATAGCATACTCCTCACGGAATGGCCGCGCGTGGGCGGGCCGTCGGGAATGAACGTTCCGTCGGTGAGCGGCGCGGCGCCCGCCTTACAGTGCAGCGGGGCGCAGTTGTATACCTCGAAATGGCAGCCGTTCATTCTGTATCTGCGAAGGGGGAACCGCCGTCCCTCTTCGTCCGTCAATGTATAAATATCGCGCTTATCGCACGATGAACACGTCTTTTCGAAGGGGCAGTAGCACAGATCCATCACCTTGACGCCCCCTTCCGAGAGCGCAAACGCGCCCGATGTGCAGAGCTTTTCCTGTTCGGCGGCCGAGAGCTCCTTGGAAAGGACAAAGTACTCTGCCCCGCCCGCAAGCGCCCCTTCCACATCGAAACGGTTGGTGAGGTTGAAACCCGTGCCCGCAAAGAGCTTGACGCCGTATTTTTTGGCGAGCGCGATGCCGTAATAGCCGTCGCAGTAGACGCCCTCAAATTCCTTGAGATGGGGCGCGACGAGTTTTTCGTCCTTCTCCGTGAAGAGAGGCGGCAGATAGAGATAGACGCCCTCTCCCCCTTCGGGCAGGGCGGAATAGTCGTCGGGCTTTACGATATTGATGTCCGCATTCCCCCTTTTTCGCGCAATAAGTGCAGTTTTTTTGCTCTTTGCGAGCGAAAGGACGGGCTCGGGGATGTCGCGCGCGGGGAGCGTCACGGGCATGTCGATGCAGTCGCACAGGGCGTCATAGAAGTTCCTGCGGAGCGCATTGAGCGCCGACTTCGGCAGAAATACCCCGTCCGTCTCAAAGGTGACTTCGGGGGAGAAGGGCAGGCCGTCCGTCTTTTCGAAACACGCCTGCACCGTTGCGGCGTCGAGCGGGGCGTTTTTGGCCGCCTGAAGGACGGGAGAGCCGATAAAATCAAAGTCGTCGCAGGTGACAAGCGGTCTTTCTCCCGCAAAAAATCGCACATACAGTTCGATTTTTACCTTTCTCTCCCCCGACAGGGCCCGTTCGGCCGCGGCGGCGTCCGTCGTCACGCAGACGGCGTCGCCTTGCCGCAGGCGGACGCTTGCGTTCAGATAGAATCCGTCGCTCGCCCCCTCCGCAAAGAATGCGCCCGCGATCTCCTTCCCGTCGCGCAAGATCTTGAAGGCGTCCCCCTTCTGCGGGCGGGACCCGCTCTTGCAGAAGGGCCTGCCCTCCACGAAGGAGACCTTGCCGACTTCCTCGCCGATGTGCCCCTGCACGTTGCGCGAGAGCAGCGTCTCGTCCTGTCCGAACCCGAGGCCGTGGGTGTAATTTCCGCGGTTATACGCCCGTTTCAGGTCGGAGAGCAGGCGCTCTCTCGTCCGCTCTGTGGGTTTATGAGATCCTTCGCTGTGCTCAGGATGAGCACGGTCAGATAGGGCGGAGAGGCAGGCGCGCACATACTTGACCGCGGCGGCACAGTATGCGGGGCGGCGCATCCTTCCCTCGATCTTGAGCGAACGCACCCCTGCCGCGAGCAGGTCTCCGATCCGCTCGCCCAAACTGAGGTCGGAGAGGGAGAGCGCATAGGCGGGCTCTTCATACCCCTTGCGGTCGATGGAATAGAGCTTTCTGCAGGGCTGTTTGCAC
>CANREC010000024.1 GCA_947629535.1 uncultured Clostridia bacterium
CCGTTCCCGTGCCCGACCCGGACGCGAAGATGAACCGCATCATCCTCGAGGGAGACATTCCCTCGCCCGCCAACCCTCCCAAGGGCTGCAAATTCCATACCCGCTGCAGCAGGTGTATGAATGTTTGCCGCATGATACAGCCCGAATATCTCGAGGCGGAAGAAAACCACTTTGTCGCCTGCCACCTCTATAACAAGGAGATCATGGCCGACCTCGGCAAGTACGACGCCATGTACGAAGAGGAATGCCGTATCCAAGCGGAAAAGGAAGCGGAGGAAAATGCAAGAAAGCACGGAAAGAGGGGACAATCAAACGGAGCCCAAGACGAAAAAGCTCAAAAAGACCAAAAAGAAGAAGGCTAAGTTCGTCGACGACGGGCATACCGTCTACAGCATGGAGGCCCTCACGGGCAAACTGCCCGAAGAAAAGGACCGTCCCTCACTCACAAGGAAAGAGCGGTGGGCGCTCATCCGCGCCGCCTTTTCTCATTATCTGCCGCCCATACTCATCGTTCTTCTGAGCTTTACGCTCGTCGGAATGCTCCTGTATTGGTGGCTCATCTGAAAGGAAATAAAGACGGAAAGAGGAAATTATGGTTAGATTCAAGAAGTTACTATCGATTTTCATGGTGTCTGTGTTGGGCGTGAGCGCCTTTGCGGCCTGCGCACCCGACGCGGACTCCGCGGCGGACAAGACAAGCAGTGTCAGCGCCGAAAGGGGAGAGCTCAACATCTTAAAGACGGACGTCAAGATCTCCCCCGAGGATCGGCTTTCCCTCATGAAGGCGGAATACCTCATCGAGAATCACGGATATAAGGACGACGACGAGGTCGTTGCCATCCTGTCCCTCGAGGGGGACGCCCTCATCGACAGCTATCTCGCCGATGAAGAGCTCTCTGCCAAGGTCTCCCTTGCAGACTACGCCGCGAGCCCCATGGGCAAGCAGAAATTGGGGGCGATCGGGACCCAGCAGTCCGACCTTGTCCGCCGTCTGCAGTCGGAGAGGCTCATCAAGGAAGTCGGTTACCGCTATTCCACCGTGCTGAACGCCGTTTCCGTCACGATGACGTACGGGAACTTCTTGAAGGTGGAAGAGGGGGATTACTGCGCATACGCGGCCCTTTCCGAAACATATTCCCACCCGCAAGAGGCAACGGGAACGGACGCCTCTGCGATCGTCAACGACGTCAAGGTGTACGAGACGGGTATCTTCAACCCCGAAGACGCCGTGGACCCCAGCGGCAACCCCTACACGGGCAAGGGGACTTCGGTCGCCGTGCTCGACTCGGGATTCGACCTCTCTCACCCCGTGTTCAACACGCATGTGCCCGACGGCGATCCCATGTATACCGCGAGCGGCATCTCCGAAAAGGTGAACGCGAAGGGGACCGACGGAACGCCTCTTCTCAACGCCGCACAGACGACGAGGGGCCTCGCCGTCTCCGACGTCTACTACAGCAAGAAGATCCCCTACAAATACGACTATGCAGACAAGGACCCCGACGTGTTCCCCTTCGATTCCGAACACGGCACCCACGTCGCGGGCATCATCGGCGGCTATGCCGATTCCTATACAGATAAGGACGGCAAACTCGCCTTGGACAAGGACGGAAATGAGATCCACTTCAAGGGCATCGCCGCCGACACCCAACTCGTCCTTCTGAAGGTATTCAAGGACTTGCAGGCGGGCGCGGAGACGGAGGATATCCTCGCCGCCCTCGAGGACGCAGTCACCCTCGGCGTGGACGCCGTCAACATGTCCCTCGGCTCTGCCTGCGGCTTTGCGCGCGAAGAGGATGAGGAATACGTCAGCCGCGTCTATGAGAAAGTCGACGCAAGCGGCGTCAGCCTCATCACGGCCGCGGGGAACGAATTCAGCTCGGGCTACGGCGGCGAACAGGGCAACACCAACCGCGTCACCAATCCCGACTCGGGCACCATCGGTTCGCCCTCGTCCTACATTCCCGCCCTCTCCGTGGCGTCCATCAGCGGTGTCAAGAGCAAATACCTCATCGGCAACCGCAGCAGCGACGGCAAAGAGGGGCAGGTATTCTTCTTCAACGAATCGAGCAGCATCTCGGGTGAAGAAAACGACTTCTACGGGGAGCTCTACTCCGATATCCAGAATAAGGGCGCAAAGTACGGCCTCACCGAACAGCAGGTAAAGGAGCGCTACGGCAACGTCGCGATCAACGAGGACGGCACGCTCGAGCTCGAGTATGTCACCGTCCCCGGTTACGGCTACCGCGCCAACTACACGGCCGTCGACGTCAGGGGCAAGATCGCTCTCGTCTCCCGCGGCGACAACACCTTTGAGGACAAGGCGCTGCAGGCAAAGAACGCAGGCGCCATCGGATGTATCATCTACAACAACATCGAGGGCGACATCCGCATGTCGATGGGCAAGACCGACCATATCCCCGCCATCTCCATCTCCAAGGAGGACGGCGTGGCGCTTGCCCAGAGGCGCACGGGTACGCTCACCTTCAGCTACGATCAGGAAGCGGGGCCCTTCATGTCCGACTTCTCCTGCTGGGGACCTCTTCCCGACCTCACCTTAAAGCCCGAGATCACGGCGCACGGCGGCAACATCACGTCCTCCGTCCCGGGCGGCGGCTACTATGTGGAGAGCGGAACTTCCATGGCCTGCCCCAACCTCTGCGGCATCGTCGTGCTCATCCGCCAGTACATCAAGGACAACTATGAAAAGCTCACGGGCGAGCAGGACACCGAGGGCGATTCTTACATGCTCAACATCAAGAATCTCACCAACAAGCTCCTCATGTCCACTGCGACCATCATCCTGAACGAACAGGGCAATCCCTATTCGCCGAGAAAGCAGGGCGCAGGCCTCGCAAGCCTCTACAACGTCGTCAACACCAAGGCCTACCTTCAGGTCGAGGAGAACGGCGAAGTGAAGGAGAGGACCAAGATCGAACTTGGCGACGACCCCGAAAGGAAGGGCGTCTATGAGATGTACTTCAACGTCGCCAACATTTCCGATGAACAGGTCGCCTACGACGTCGGGATCATCGGCATGACCGAGAGCGTCTCCACGGCCGACAACGACTTCGTCGCCGAACGTGACCAGCTCCTCGGCGGCAGCATCAAGGTCGAGGCGCTCAGCGAAGGCGGTTCGGTCAACGGCACATCCGTCACCGTCGAGGCGGGCAAGACCCTCAAACTCAAGCTCACCCATACCCTCGACGAGGAAGATAAAGATCTCATCGACAGCCTCTTCCCTTACGGCATGTATGTGGAAGGATTTGTGACCCTGACCGCCAAGGAAGAGGGGGAGATCGACCTCAACGTTCCCTTCCTTGCCTTCTTCGGCGACTGGACGCAGGCGCCCATCTTCGACAAGACCTTTTATGAAGTGGAGACGGAGGCCCACAACGCGGGCATCGACGAGGAAGATAAGCTCAAGGCCGACTATTATGCCACGATGCCTCTCGGCTCCTATTGGTACAACTACTACTATCCGCTCGGGACCTACCTCTACAACATGGACGAGAGCGTCTACGATCCCATCCCCGCGACCGAGGACCACATCACGATCGCCGATTCTCTCGGCTCCATCGACGGCATCGCCTTGGTCTATGCGGGCCTTCTCCGCAGCTGTAAGGAACTAATCTATACCATTACGGACAAGACGACGGGGGAAGTCATCTTCGAATACGTTGACTACAACACCCGCAAGGCGCACTCGCAGGGCGGCTCGCCCATTCCCGGGTTCAGTGAGGACTTCGATTTCTCGGCGGCCGACTACAACCTCGTCAACAACCGCGTCTATGAGTTCAAGATGGAGGGCAGGCTCGACTACGGCGACGACGGCGGCGCGGCCAAGAACGCCCGCAGTTCCTTCTCCTTTGACTTCACCTTCGACTCCGAGGCGCCCGTCATCAAGAGCGCAACGTACGAGAAGGAATACGACAAGACGCTCAAGAAGGATCGCTATTACGTCACGCTCACGCTGTTCGACAATTGCTGTGCAATGGCCATCCAGCCGGGGCTGTTCATTCCCAATCCCGAATACGGCGTCGTGGAAAACGTCAACCCCTTCCAGTTCTCGCCGATCGGCACCTATCCCATCCCGCTCTACGGCGAAAAGGGGAAGGACTATTCCGTCCGCATCGAGATCACCGACTATCTTCCCAACCTCAAGTATAGCTTGCTCGATCCCCAAAACGGCGTCTATCTCAGGAACTGCATCGCCTTCTTGGTCGAGGACTACTCCATCAACCAGAACATCTTCCTTTGCCAGCTTCCCGGGACGAACGGGGAATTCACCTTCACGAAGGACGGCACGGAAAACGGCACGCTGTTGAACGAAGTGACTATCGGCGTCAACGAGGTCAAAGACCTCACGCAGTACCTCTGCACGACCGACGGCACCGTGGACGAGAATAAGGACTACCTCAAGTACCTCACATGGACGTCCGACAACAGCCGTATCGCCTCTGTCGAGAACGGTCAGGTGCTCGGCTTATCGGTCGGCACGACGAAGATCACCGTCACCAATGAATTCTACGACTATAGCGCGACGATCTCCGTCCGCGTCGTGAACAAAGGGACGGCGACGGCAGCCGTGAATGGGGAGGACCGCGGCATCTCGCTCCTCTCGGCGGATGACGTTGCCGACGCGTCACAGGAGATCATCAAGGACATCCGTTTCTCCTATTTCGATACCAACTATGCCCATGCTATGGCGGGACACCCGAGCAGCGCGGGCACCACGAACGACAGGAACTTTTTGACGGCCTACCGCGGCGGCATCTCGCTGTACCCCGGGGAGAGCATCACTCTTCACTATGACGTCAGCCCTTGGTATGTCAGGGATGACGGAAGGTATTTATTCAAGTTCGAATCCAGCCGTCCTGACGTTCTCTCGGTCGACGCGGATAAGGGCGCGGTCATGGCGCTCAAGGAGGGCAACGCGACCATCACGCTCCGCATCTATGACCCCAAGAACTATGACCCCGCGAACCCCGAGGGGAATAAGACGGCCTCCAACCTCATGGCGTCTCTCCGCGTCACCGTCGAAAGCGAGTTCGTCATCGACGACGCAAGGACGCTCGTCGCCTACAAGGGCCTCGGCGGGGATGTCGTCATTCCCGACGACGAGGGCATTCTGTACGTCGGCCCCTTCTGTTTCAGCCTCTATGAGGTCAACAGACGCTATGCGCAGGAACTTCCCGACGACGACCGCTATGCCAACTACGTTCCCCAACAGAACGCGACCATCACTTCGGTGACGGTGCCCGAGGGCGTCACGGAGATCCAGCAGGACGCCTTCCGCGACTGCACCGCACTCAGAGAAGTCAAACTGCCTTCCTCGATACGGTTCCTCCGCCAGAACACCTTCCGCGGGGATACCGCGCTTGAAAAGATCAATCTCGAGGACGTCGAGGCCGTCGGGGCGTATGCCTTCTACGGATGCGAAAAGCTCAAGGACTTCGGCGCGGGCGAGGCAACGGCCGATAAACCGCTGAAGGTGGATATGATGTACTCCATCGGCGTGAGATCCTTCGCGGGGTGCACGTCGCTCACGAACATCGACCTCACGAAACTCCGCAATGCGGGCGAAGGCGCCTTCATGGGCTGCTCCAAGCTCGAAAAAGTGACGCTCGGCCCGCTCACCAAGCTCTCCGAGCACATCTTTGACGGCTGCGGCCTCACGACGTTGGAGTGCTACGAATCCAACATCATTCCCGCCTATGCCTTTGCGAACAACAAGCTCACCAGCGTGACGCTTGCAAGCGAAGGGGGACTCGACCTCATCGGCGACTGCGCCTTTGCGAACAATACGTCCCTCGCACAGATCACGCTCCCGAACAGTCCCTTTGCGCTCGGACAGGGCGTCTTTGCGGGCTGCACGGGGCTTGAAAAGGTCATTCTGCAGGCCAAGACGCTGCTCTCCGCCGCACAGGGCGCCCTCTTTACGGGCAGCGGCGTCACGACGTTTGAGATAACAGGGACGAACGAAAACTACTCTTTGAGCTCGGACAGCCACCTGCTCCTGAACACGACGGGCACGGATATTGTCCTTGCGGCTGTCAATGCCTATAAAGATCAAGAACTCACGCTCCAGAGCTCCATCACAAGGGTCGGCCCTGCCGCCTTTGCGGGGGCGGAGATCACGTCGCTCACCTTCAGCAGTCCCATCGTCCTCGGCGAGAATGCCTTTGCGGGCTGTAAAAAGCTCGCCAAAGTCACCTTCGCCGCGGGTGAGAACGAGATCGGCAACGCCGCCTTCCTCAACTGTGACGCCCTCACGAGCGTGGAAAACCTCGGCACGGCAGTGAGGATCGGCGACCGCGCCTTTGCGTATGCCGCCAAGCTCGCGAACGTTACCATCGGGCCCGCATGTAAGGTGGGCGAAGAGGCATTCACCATGAGCGGCCTTAGCGGGAGCGCCCTCACCGAGATCACCATCGGCAAGGACGCCGAGATCGGCGCAAGCGCCTTCAAGGATTGCACGGAGCTCCTCAAGGTGAACATGCCCGCGGACGGCGGCGTCAAGATCGGAGCATCCGCCTTTTCGGGCGACTTCAAGCTCACCACCGCCGACCTCTCCAAGGCCACGGGCGAGATCGGGGATGAAGCCTTCTTCGGCTGCCCCGCTCTGACGGCGGCAAACCTCACGAACATCACCAAGATCGGCAAGCGCGCCTTTGCGAACTGTGCAAATCTTGCGACGCTCACCCTCGGGAACAGCCTCACGGACATCGGCGAAGGTGCGTTCATGGACTACAACCTCTTCATGAGCGGCAGCAACGTCGGATTCGGACCTACCTTCTCACAGGTCACCTTCCCCGCAACGCTCGAGAATTTGGGCGCGAGAGCCTTCTATGGCTGTAAGAATATCACGAGCGTTTCGCTCCCCGCAGGGATCGATGCGCTTGCCGACGGCGTCTTTGCCTATTGCACCTCGCTCGGGACGGTCACCCTTAACGCGTGCGTCAAGATCGGTAGCCGCACCTTTGAAGGGTGCAGTGCGCTCAGCACGATCGGCCTTGAGAAAGTTCAGACGGTCGGGAACTATGCCTTCTACAACGCAGGGAACAGCTCGGCGACCTTTGATCTCACCGCCATGACGACGGTCGGCGATTACGCCTTCGCGGGCAGCAAGGCCGTCTTTGCGGGAGAGGGCGAAGGGGTCCAGACCACGGTCAACGCTCCCGCTCTCACGCATGTCGGCGCGCACGCCTTTGAAAGGTGCTCCTTCTCCACGCTCAACGCTCCCAAGCTCGCCGTCATCGGCGAAGGGGCCTTCCAGAACAACCAATATCTCATCTCCTTCAACCTCTACGACACGATCGAGAGCGTCGGCGATGCGGCCTTCCTCGGCTGCGCCAACCTGCAGGACATCACCTTCGGCGCAGAGAAGGCCAAGGACGGTGAGATCAACGGATACGCCAAACTCATCGACGGCGCGCTCTACACGTCGCTCGAGAACGGAAAACTGCGTCTCGCCTCCATTCCCGCAGGCAAGAACCCCGAGGGCGGCAAGTTCGTCGTCGCAGAGGGGACGACCTACATCAGCAAGCGTGCAGGCAGTGAGAACAGGCGCATCTCCGCGCTCGTATTGCCCGATTCCCTCGAGTGCATCGGCGAATATGCCTTCTATGGCTACACGGCGCTGAAGAGCGTGGAATTCCGCTCGGTCTCCGCACCCGCCCTCGAGAATACGGCCACGGGAACGACCCACCTCGGGCCGAACCATCCCGGGTACAACGTTCTCCACAACCAGTACGGCCTGTACCGTTTTGAGGAGATCTGCTATTACAACTTTATCGACCACGTCGGCATGCGGGATCCCATCAAAATGATCCTTCCCAAGAACGACGACATCTCGGGCTACGACAACATCGTCTACCTCGCCTATTTCGGCTCCGTCGCCAATGCGACCCGCAGCGATTACACCGCAATGGAGCAGAGCATGAAGGACTTCCTCGTGCTCGGCAAGCAGGTCGCCGCGATCGAAACGGTCACGCTCAACGATGAGGCGCTCATCTCCGACGCCGTCGTTGCGCTCAACGGCGTCAAGCAGGATCCCACCGCGCACGGCGTCTCGAAAGAGGAGTGGAACACCCTCTCGGCGGCCGTCACGGCGGCAAGGGACCGCATCAGAAGGCTCAAGGTCGAGTACGCGAGCAAGGCCGTCAGGGACATTCAGGCACGGATCGACGCTCTTCCCGATACCTATGAGAACACCGAGACGCAGGACGCGCTCATCCTTGCCCTGCAGGCTGCCATCGCCGACCTCGAGATCGACGATCGGAGCCTTCTCATCCAAGACAAGTACACGGCTCTGCTCTCCGCCTATACGGAAGCCCATCCCACGCAGCCCACGACTCCCCCGAGCGGAGGGGACGACGGCAATGGCGACGGTCCCGCTCCCGACGACAGAGAGGGCGGATTCCCCGTCTGGGCAGGCGTGCTCATCGGCGTCGGAGCCGCGCTCGTCATCGCGGCCGCGGCCGTTGCAGTCGTGTTCCTTCTGAAAAAGAAGAACGCCTCTCCCGCCGCGCAGGAGAACCCCGAAGAGGCCGCCTCTCCCGCCGAACCCGACGGATCTGCGCCTTCCGAGGCACAAGAGGACGGCGACAACGACAAGCCACAAGAATAAACGATAAAACAGACGCCGATGCGTCTGTTTTTCGAAAATAAGGAGAAAAATTATGATCGGAAATTTCACCTATCACAATCCCACAAAACTCTACTTCGGCCCCAATGCCGTCGAATCTTTGGGCGACGAGCTCATGAAGTACGGCAAGACCGTCCAGCTCATCTACGGCGGCGGCTCCATCAAGCAGAGCGGCCTCTATGAGGAGATCATGGAGATCCTTCTCGCCTGCGGGAAGAACGTCGTCGAGGACGGCGGCGTCATGCCCAATCCGACGTACGACCGCGTCAAGCTCGGCGCAAAACGGGCAAAGGACAACGGCGTCGATCTCCTGCTTGCCGTCGGCGGCGGGTCCGTCTGCGACTATGCGAAGGCCGTCTCCGTCTCCGCTTACTGCGAAGAGAACTTTTGGGAGAAGTACTATATCCGCTTCGAGGAGCCGACCTGCAAGCTCCTTCCCGTCGGCTGTGTGCTCACCATGGCGGGCACGGGGAGCGAGATGAACGGGGGCTCCGTCATCACCAACCGAGCGCAGAAACTCAAGATCGGCCATGTGTTCGGGAGCGACGTCATGCCCAAATTCTCCATTCTGGACCCTCAGCTCACCTATACCCTTCCCGAGCGGCAGATGATCGCGGGCATCTATGACATCTTCAACCACATCTGCGAGCAGTACTTCTCGGGCGAGGACGACAACGTCACCGACTACATCGCAGAGGGCCTCATGAAGGCCGTCATCTCAGCCTCGCGCAAGGCCAAAAAGGACCCGCACGACTATGAGGCTCGCTCCAACATCATGTGGGCGGCCACTTGGGCATTGAATACTCTTCTTGACAAAGGCAAGACGACAGATTGGGAAGTCCACATGCTCGGGCAGGCCGTCGGCGCCTACACGGACGCCACGCACGGCATGACGCTCGCCGCCGTTTCACTTCCCTATTACAGGTATATTTTGCCGTACGGTGTCAAGAAATTCAAGCGGTTCGCGACCGAAGTCTGGGGCGTGAAGGAAGAGGGGACGGACGAGGAGATCGCCCAAAAGGGTCTTTCGGCCATGGAAAACTGGATGAAGGAATTGGGTTTGACCCTTAACATTTCCGACCTCGGCGCGACGGAAGAGATGATCGAGGGCATCGCCGATGCGACGCGCGTGCAGAAGGGCGGATACCACGTTCTCACCCGTCCCGAGATCGTCAAGATCCTGAAGGAAAGTCTCTGATATTTCTCCGCATACAAACGGTACGGAAGAGCCCGCATTCGGCCCATCCGTGCCGTTTTTTCTATATATTGTAAGCTGTTGACAAAGGTTGACAACATATGATATAATACCCTACAGACCATGACACAAAAAAGAGGTGTCGAGAGGTGAATATGAAAAAATTTATCACTTATGCGCTGGTTTTGCTCTCCGCGATCTGCTGCGCCGTCGGCCTTGCGGCTTGCGATACGACGGAAGAGGGACCCGACACGCTGCCGCACGAGGAGCACACATTCGGCGTTTGGACGCCGAGCGGCGACCACAAGACGCACTTCCAGACTTGCCCCGCCGACGGCGAGAAGAACGTCGAGGCATGCGAGTATTCGGAGATCGTCGTCCCTGCCACCTGCGAGGCGGGCGGCTCCATACGTCTCGTCTGTCCGACCTGCGGCGACGCCTATGTTGCGGAGGAGACGCCTTCGCTCGGCCACAAGTACACCGCCGAGACGTGGACCTCGGACGGAAAGGGCAACCACTATAAGGTCTGCGAGACCGATCCCGCCCATCGCCTCACAAAGCCCTGTTCTTTGAAGGAGACGGTCGTCCCTGCCACCTGCGAGGAGCAGGGATACACCCTTCATACCTGCGAGGACTGCGGCTATACGCACATGGATTCCTTCGTCGAACCGCTTGAGCATGCCTATGACGGAACATGGCGGCAGGATCCCGTTCTCAAGACCCACAGCAGCGTCTGCACCCGTCAGGACTGCGGGCATGTCGAAGAGGAGGCCTGTACGTTTGAGACGGACGTCGTTCCTGCCACCTGCGAGGCGGACGGTTACACCGTCTTTACCTGCAAGGAATGCGGCCTCAGCTATCAAGACGTCCCCGTTCCCGCCCTCGGCCACAAGTGGAAGGATGAATACCTGCCGCTCTCGGGCGAAGGCGCAGCGCATCGCCACTATCGCGTCTGCGAGAATGATGCGAGCCATCATGAGGAGAACATCTGCACATTCACGCAGTCGGTGAAACAGGCGAGCTGTCAGGCGGGCGGTTTCACGACGAATACCTGTCCGCTCTGCGAATACAGCTATATCACGGACAGGACGGAACAGCTCGAGCACGCATGGGGCGTCTGGACGCACGACGCGGGCGCCGCGACGCACAGCCGCACCTGTTCCAACGAGGGCTGTTCCGAGAGACAGACGGACGCATGCAAGTATTCCGAAACGACGTTCTCTCCCACCTGCGTTCAGGCGGGCAAGGTCATCCGCGCCTGCGATCTCTGCGAGGACAGGACGGAGGAACCCGTTGCGGCCCTCGGCCACGATTACGGCGATCCCGTCTACCAAAAGACGGACGGGAAGAACACGCACGTCTTTACCTGTGAACGCGACGGCTGTGCCGTCGGGACAGAGGGGCACACCAAGGCCGAGGCCTGCGTCATGAAGGACGTCAACGACGTCCCGCATTGCACAGATACCGTCGATGACTTTCAGATGTGCGAGAAATGCGGTTATTCGGAGGACATCGGCGACATCGCGCCCGTCGGCCACAAATGGGAGAAGGCGACGGACCAACATCCCGAGGGCTGGACGCAGACCGTATCGGACGGCAAACCCGCCCACACGCGCACCTGTTCTGTCTGCAAGACGACGGAGACGGTCGTCTGCGATCTCACGGTCACCGTGACGGACGCCACCTGCACGGCGGGCAAGACCGAGCGGTCCGATTGCGCCCGCTGCGGCTACACCAAGACGGAGACGACGTCGGAGCCCCTCGGCCACAACTATCGGTATACGGCGGCCGAAGGCGGAAAACAGCACACGGTCATGTGTCTGCGCGAGGATTGCGCCGAACATGCCGAAAAGACTGTCGCCTGCGCCGAATTTACGGACGACGTCACCCTGCCGACCTGCGATGCAAAGGGCTATACGACGCACACCTGTACGCTCTGCGGCGGATCCTATCGGGACGCCGAGACGGGGGAGCTCGGCCATATATGGATCTTAAAGGAGGCCTCCAAGGACAGCCGTACGCATGTCGTCGTCTGCAGCCGTGACGATACCCATACCGAGGTCCAAAGCTGTTCGTATGAGGACGTCGAGTTCGCGGCAAGCTGTACGGCGGGCGGGTATCATCTGTTCACTTGCACATTCTGCAAACATTCCTATCAGGGCGGCGAGACAGATCCCCTCGGGCACAGCTGGCATCGGCTCGTATACAACGCCGAGACGCATGAGCATTCCCAGATCTGCTCGGTCTGTAACACGCAAGAGAGCGAAAAGTGCACCTTCGAGGCGGGCGAACCCGTCGCTCCCACCTGCCAAAAGGCGGGATATACCCTGTACACCTGTATTGAATGCGGCGGATCCTACGAGGGCGACCCCGTGGAGACGAGCGAGCACCGTTTCGGCGCGTGGACGCACATCGCCTCGAGCTCTGTGTTCTATCCAGAACATCAGCGCGTCTGCGAGGACTGCGGCGCCGTCGAGCGGAGAGGGTGTGACCTTCAGTTCGAGGTCATCGATCCCACCTGTACGGATGCGGGATATACGAGGGTCACATGCAAGGACTGCAACCGTGCGCCGACCAAGCGTCAGCCCATGGCCGCCTACGGCCACAGCTATGACGGCTGGACGTATACGGGCGACGGGGAGACGCACACGCACGCCAAGGTCTGTACCCGCTGCGGGACAAAGACGTCGGAAAAGGCCTGTAACATCGTCTCGAGCAAGACGACGGCCACCTGCTATGCGCCCGGCGTCGAATCGGAGCTCTGCAGCGAATGCGGCCATGCCGAAAACGAGGAAGTGGAGAAACAGCTCAACCACGATCTGAGCGGCTATATTTCCAAGGGCAACGGCGGGCATTACCGCTATTGCCAACGCCCGAACTGCAATTATACCGAAGAGGGGAGCTGCAATTACGCGACCACGTTCACGCCCGCGTCCTGTACGTCGTATGCCGAGACGAAGAGCGTCTGCGACCTCTGCGGGCACACCGTCGTGACGCATGACGAAGAGCAGGGCGCTCCGACGGGTCACAAGTTCTCCGACAAGATCGAGATCACTGATACCGAGCACAAGGCGACCTGCTCCGTCTGCGGCTATGTCGGGGACGGCGCACACGACTACAGCGAATCCAACATGTGCAGCATCTGCGGCTACGGCGGGCTCGTCTATGAGCGGCCCACGGTAGACGGCCATGAGGCGGCCTATTACATCGTCAAGAGCGCCGAGAAGGTCTCCGCGGCAAAGAATATCATCATTCCCGACAGGATCGACGGCATTCCCGTGGAATACCTGTCGCCCTACCTGTTCTATCGGAACAGTTCCGTCGAGAGCGTCGTCCTTCCCCGTACTCTAAAGGAGATCAGCCGTCAGGCCTTTGCAAGCTGTGCAAAGCTCAGGAGCGTGATCTTTGCGGAGGGAGAAGAGGCGATCGCGCTCGGGAAGATCGATCCTTGCGCCTTCCAGCTCTCCGCAAAACTCGAAACGATGGAGTTCCCCCAAGGGCTCACCGAGATCGGCGAATACGCCTTCTCCAAGTGTACTTCGCTCAGGAACATCGACCTGCCCGATTCTGTCACCGAGATCGGCACGGACGCCTTCCGCGACACGGGCCTCTATAACAGCGCGTCCAATTGGGAGAACGGGGCGCTCTATTTGAACAAACACCTCATCAAGGTCAACCGCGTTCCCGACAGCGGCGAATGCAGGGTCAACGAGGGGACCGTCTCCATCAGCAGGGGCTGTTTCGAAAATCTGACCCTTCTGAAGAGCGTCTACCTTCCCGCCACCGTCCTGACCGTCGACGCCGACGCCTTCAAGGGCTGTACGGGCCTTCAAAAGACGGAATTCGGCGGCAACGTCGCGGCTTGGCTGAGCATCGATTTTGAAAACGACTTGGCAAGTCCCATGCACTTCGCGTCGGAGCTCCACATCGACGGCGCGGAGCCCAACGCCGACGGCCAGACGCTCGACCTCTCCAAGCTCGAGGACATCAGGACGTTTACGGAGATCCCTGCGGGTACCTTCCGCGGCATCAAGGGCATCAAGAAGATCGTCGTTCCCGCACAGGTCACGGGCATCGGCTCGAATGCCTTTTTCGGCTGCTCCGACCTCGCGTCCGTCGAGATCCTCGGGACGCTCAAGGAACTCGGCACGAACATTCTCGACGGCACCGCTTTCTACGAAGAGGCGCAGAATTGGGAGAAGGGCGTGCTCTATCTCAGCGACGCAAACGGGGGACACTATTTGCTTGAGGCGAAAAACGAAGAGCTCCCCGAGGACGGCAAAGTGACCGTGCGGGCGGGGACGCACATCATCTGCGCAGATGCCTTCAACGGCTGTACGAAACTGACCGAAGTGACCATTCCCGAATCGGTGAACTTTATCGGAGCGAATGCCTTTGTCGGCAGCGGGCTGCTCTCGGCGAAGTTCGAAGGGGAGAAAGTCGCATTCTTTGCCTTCAACAAATTCGGAGCGGGAAGGTATTACGATACCGAGCTTAAAGACGCAGGCTGGGCGGCCAACAACCTCAAGAACACGCTGAGCGGCCAGTGGACCAAGCGCCTCAACCTGAAATGATCTTCACAGCGCATAGCGCTCATCCCGATCCCCAAATCGCCCTCCCCCGTTGAAGGGGGAGGGGGTTGTGTTTCCTCATTGTCATCCCGAGCCGCGCGTAAGCGCGTGTCGAGGGATCTCCACCGTATTGTCATCCCGAGCCGCGCGTAAGTGCGTGTCGAGGGATCTCCACCGCATCGTCATCCCGAGCCGCGCGTAAGCGCGTGTCGAGGGATCTCCACCGCAATAGAGATTTCTCGACTACGCCTTCGGCTCCGCTCGAAATGACATAGACCTACGGAGCTTCGCCCGTTCAATGGGATCCATCGCTACGCTCTGCATGTGCCGCAGGAATTGCAATCGAAAAAAGCAAAATTGCAATTGAAATTTTCCCCAAAATATCGTATAATCGAAGATAGAATGAGGCATCCATTCAAAATCACAGGAGATCGATCATGAAGAAAGCAGTGGGAAAGATCATTCAGCTCGCCGTTGCGGGTGTGCTATTGGCCGTGTTCATCGTGGCGAATGTCATTTTGAACAACTATAAGGGCATTGTCGACCAGTACCTCGGCGACAACTTTGCGCCGGCCGACACGCTCGATCCCGCAGACGGCGACCAAGCCGTGCAGAAGGTGGCGGAAGAGGGGTTCGTCCTTCTCAAAAACGAGCAAAACGCGCTGCCTCTGAAGGATGTGAATAAAGTCAACCTCTTCGGCTGGGGCTCGAGCGATGAGGGCATGCTGATGTGCGGCGGCGGCTCGGGCGACTTCACCATGTGGAGCAGCGGCGACGAGCGGAAGGATATCGTAAGTCTCAGAGAGGCGCTCGAGGGGCTCGAAGAGGAGCCCTTTGAAGTCGATCCCACGCTCGCGGAGTACTACGAAAGCTACTGCACCGTCAACCGCAACGGCGGCACGGACAGCCGCCCCGGTTGGTTCAACTATAACGGCGATCCCAAGTATTTCCATCTCGTGGAGCCCAATATCGCCGACTATCCACAGGATGTCCTCCAAACTGCCCTCAATTTCAGCGACACTGCGATCGTCGTCATCACGAGGACGGGCGGGGAATCTCTCGACCTTCCCAAATATCAACTCAAATTCAAGCCCAACGATCCCGCCAGTGCGAGCGGGACGGTGACGCGCGACGATACAAGGACGTATCTGCAGCTCTCCACAGAGGAAGAGGCCCTCATCGACTATGTGGAAGGCAATTTCGAGAATGTCATTGTGCTCCTCAACACCTCGGCGACGCTCGAGTGCGGATTTCTCGAGAGCGACGGCATCGATGCGGCGCTCGCCATTGCGACGCCGGGACAGAGCGGCCTTGTCTCCCTTGCAAAGATCTTGCGCGGGCAGACCGATCCTTCGGGTAAGCTCGTCGACACCTATGCCTATGACTTAAAGACGGCGGCGTCCTATGCCAATTCGCCCGACTCCAACGTGAAAAACGGCGCCACGGGCGAGAAAACGTACACAAACAGCACCAATGAGCAGTATATCGACTACCTCGAGGGCATCTATGTCGGCTACAAGTGGTACGAGACCGCCGATGCAGAAGGCTATTGGGACGACGTGAGCAATGAATACGGCACGGGCTATGACGGTGTTGTCCAATATCCGTTCGGCTACGGCTTATCCTATACCCAATTCGAGTGGAACATCCGCTCGGTCAGCCCCGCAAACGGCTCCACGATCACCGCGGACACAGAGATCGCCATCGAACTCAACGTCATCAACACGGGCAGCTATGCAGGCAAGGACGTTGTGGAGATCTACTATGAACCCCCGTACACCCCCGGCGGCGTGGAGAAATCTTCGGCCAACCTCGTCGCCTTTGCAAAGACCAACCTTCTCGACGCACAGGGCGGCGAACATCCCGCGCAGACGATCACGTTGAAGTTCAAGGCGGAGGACATGAAGTCCTACGACTGCTATAACCTGAGCGGCAGCGTGGGCGAGGACGGCGGCTATGTCCTCGAAGAGGGCGAATATGCCATCAAGCTCTCCACGGACGCCCACCATACCAAGGACGCGTCGGGCGTGGGCGTCACCGACGGCGTGATCACCTATCATTTGGCGTCGGACATCGCCATCGAGACGGACAGCACGACGGAGACCGAGGTCGTGAACAGGTTCACGGGCGGGAATGCGGACGGCGGCATATCCATTGACGGCTCCAATGTCTCGGGCTGGGATCTCAAATATCTGACCCGTGCGGACTTTAAGGGCGCCTTCCCGCAGGAGACGAGCGAGAGACGGGCAAAGGACAACAGTTTCCACGCCAACGGCTGGCTCACCGACAAGGAAAATACGGATACGCGTCCCACGCAGGGCGCCGAGGGCAGCTTTCGTCTCGTTGAGAACTTGGGGACAGATGACGCCTCCTACAATGACGATCTCATTTTAGAGCTCGGGAAAGCGGAAAACTATGACGACGATTCGCTCTGGGATCCTCTTTTGGACCAGATCACGGAACGGGAGCTCTTTTCCATCATCGCAAAGGGCGGATATCAGACGGCGAGGGTGGACTCCATCGGCAAGCCTATGATGGTCGACCTCGACGGTCCCACAGGATTCAACAGGCATCCGCACAGCACGCCCCAGTTCTCGGGATTCCCTTCGGCAATCGTGGTCGCCTCGACGTGGAATACCGATATCGCCAACCTCATGGGGCAGGTAGTAGGGAAAGAGGGCGCCACGGCGGGCTATGGCGGTTGGTATGCCCCCGGCATGAACATTCACCGTTCGCCCTTCGACGGCAGAAATTATGAGTATTTCAGCGAAGATCCCTTCATTTCGGGCATGATCGGCGCGAGCATCGTCTATGGCACGGCACAGCAGGGCGTTTACAGCTACATCAAGCACTTTGCCCTGAACGAGACGGAGAACCAAAGAAACGGGCTCTACACATGGCTCTCCGAACAAACTCTGCGCGAAGTCTATCTGAGGCCCTTCGAACTCAGCGTCAAGGTGGGCAAGGCGAGCGCGATCATGTCCTCGTATAACCGCATCGGCGACACATGGACGGGCGGCAGCCACGCGCTCATGACCGAGATCCTCCGCGACGAGTGGGGGTTCAAGGGCACGGCGGTGACGGACTATCTCGACGGGAGCGACAGCTATAAGACGGTGGATCAGGGCATCCGCGCGGGGAATGACATCTGGCTCGAAAACGGCAACGATGCAAATTACGGCTCGATCGGGCTCAAGGATACGACAAGCGCGACGGCAGTCGCCTGCGCGCGCAATGTCGCAAAGCACGTCATCTACACCTATTGCAACACGCGTATGATCGCGGCGGAGTTCGGAAATGCCTCCGAGACCGTCACGCAGTATCAACCGACCTTCTCGACGTGGAAGATCTACTGGATCGTGGCGGACGTCGTTGTATTCGGCGGACTTGCGGCATGGGTGGCGATCGTGACGGTCAAGCTCATCAAGGGCAGAAAGAAGGGAGACCCACAGTCTCAGTAAGAGGAAAGACAGCATAGCGTCAAAATCGTAACAGCGACCGTATCTTCGGTCGCTGCTTTTTCTTGAAGAAAATGAAAGATCCGAACCCGTCGCCAACAGGCGCTACAAGGTTCGGATCATTATCATTTGGTACTCCCGACGGGAATCGAACCCATAACTAGCCCTTAGGAGGGGCTTGTTATATCCATTTAACTACGGAAGCGAGATAGTTGATCCAGTTGTTCGCTTCCCGTCGCCCGACGGGAATACTTCGCGGGCTACGCCCGCTCGTGCCGCGCTTAGAGAATCAGAACTTCGCGCGGGGCGAACCCATAACTAGCCCTTAGGAGGGGCTTGTTATATCCATTTAACTACGGAAGCGAGATAGTTGATCCAGTTGT
>CANREC010000025.1 GCA_947629535.1 uncultured Clostridia bacterium
ACTACAATGTGACGTGGGTGTTCGGCACGCTCACGGTGACAGCGCGCAAAGTCACCGTGACGTTGAGGCCTCAAACTGTCGTCTACGGCGATGGCGAGACCGTCGGAAACACACAGGGCGACGACTGGATGGCCGCGCTTTCGAGCAGCAGCACCTACAAAGAAGGCGACGCGATCTTGAAAGACGACGATCTCCACATCACCATCACCAAAGCTCCGGGCGCAAACGTCGGTACATACGATCTTAGCGCCACCTATTCCAACCCCAACTACGATGTGAACTTTGTCGGCGGATCCGGCGGCTATACGATCGCAAAGCGCAACATCATCATCAAGATCGGCGATCTCAGCGCCGTTTATGGCGTGTCCATTGCAGTGAGCAGCGTGCAGGGCACCGTGTGGAGCGTCGTGAAAGACGGTTACGGCGAAGGTACGCTCGAAAAGAACTGGAAAAAGGGTACCACCGCGCAGTACAACAATGACAACCTCGGCATAACGCTCAAACTTGCCACGATAGACGACAACTTCACCGATAAGGACAAGGATTCTGTCCTCAAAGTGGGCAGCTACGCCATTATCGTGGACGGCAGCAGCCTCAACGAGAACTACAACTTCTACTTCATGGGCAAGTGGAGCGGCGACGGTAGCTATGCGGGCGACGCCCATATGAGCGGCGAATACAAGGCCCACGCGGGCACCTTCGAGGTCACAAAGCGCGAAATCGTCATCAGGCCCAACGACACGAGCAGCACCTACGGTGACATGACATTAGATGGCATCAATACGGAGATCTCCGGGACGTCCGCATGGGGCGCAAACTCCGCTTACGCGGGTGACGCGATCTTGAAAGACGACCTCAACGAGCTCGCGCAGTGTATCAGCTTCAGCCTTACAACCGTCGCAAGTGATGTCCGCGCAAGCGGCTATCTCGGCGCGGGCAGCTATGCCATGGTGGGCAACTTTAACACCGCGCACGGCCCGGGCAGAATTTGCGACAACTACACTGTGACCTTTGAGGGCAGTTGGACGGGTGAAGATAACAAGGGCATAGCGGGCACCTACACCGTCAACAAGAGGGATATCACGCTCACCGTCAAGGCGGGCGTCATGACCTATGAGTATGACGGGAAGAGCCATGATGACGACATTCTCCAATTCGGCGCAGAATACGAAAAAACCAATGGTACAGGTTGGACTTTAGACAGCGTATTCAGCCTCACCGAAGGTACCTTTGCCACGCCGATCGCAGAAAAATCGACGGACGGTTTGGGTACGCTTAATATCACGCTGCACAAGGACACCGGTGCAGCGGTCGGCTCGTGGTCCGTGACGGCCTCTTATACAAACGACGACTACAACGTCACGTTTGAAGGCACCCGACAGGCGGTCACGATCACCCCGCGCAAGATCGTCGTACACATTCACGATCAATATGCCATCTATGGCGAGAACGAGACCGTAAACCAAGAAAAGGGCACGGGTCCCGACAACGGTGCATGGCATGCTGAACTCGCAAAGGAGAGCGTTTACTCCTCGGGCGACGCCATTGTGAAGGGCGACAGCCTCAACCTCTCTCTCACAAAGCACTTCGGTGCGACGGTCAACGATGTCGGCTATGCCATCTACGGCATGTACATGAACACCAACTATGCCGTCACATACGAGGGCAGCTTTAAGGGAGACGGGGCATACCCGGACGGCAAGTCGTTTAAGGATCATGCGGGCACCTATCATATCCTTGCACGCAAGATCGCGGTCGAAATTCTCGATCAGCACAACATCTACGGCGAAGTGCCGAGCCTTTCCGCCGCACAAAACGTTGCTTGGAAGCTCTATGAGGGCAGTTTCACTCCCCCATACAAGCATGTTAGCGGGAGCAACCCCAATACGATCGTCAACAACGATAATCTCGGCCTCACCTTCACGACTGACGCAACCAATGAGACCAAAGTTGGGACGGAATGCCATATCAAGGTTGGGTACACCAACCCCAACTACGATGTGACGTTCTTCTATAAAGAAGAGAAACTCACCGAGGGCGGCGAAGCCACGGCCAACGGAGCGCTTATCACCGATAAGCGTGCGATCAGTATCGCATTGTATGGCGTGACGCTGAAATACGGCAACCTTCCCGATGGCGCTGCGCTCTACGATTACGGCGACCACCAAGAGCTGCTCATCGGCAACAAGAACGGCCTTAACTGGACCCCTCGCAGTGCTTTGAGCGGCAATGGCGGCGCGATCGTCAACGGCGACAACCTTGTGCTCGTCGTAGGCATTTGGTACTACGATTCGGCAAAAGGCGAGAGCAAGCCTTACGAGGCGGGCATTTCCGTCGCCGATGCGGGCAAGTGCTATATTTATGCACGCCTTGCCACGGAAACAGATGGTAAAGCTACTGTCGATGGCGGAGCAAACATGTTCACCGACCTCGTCGATAATGACAACTACGCAATCATGGTCGTCGGCACCCCTGCATTCGGAGGCAAATTAGACCCCAAAGGGGACTACGAGATAACCAGCGGCGATACGACCTACACGAGCGGCGCGGCGACGTTGACCATTGAAAAGCGCAATTTGACGGTAACGCCCGTGAGCCAAGAAGTGGAATACGGCACGGATTATGTATCCAAACGTTGGACGGCCGGCGGCGACGGCTACTTTGAAAAAGATCAGGAAGAGTTCGAGCGTTTGGGCGGAGTTCGGTTCAAAACGACGCCGACGACGAGCACTTCCGGCCATATCATAGTCGGCGTATACACGCTTGAATTGACGCCGCTTACAAATGAACAACTGGCCGCCCGCGCAAACTACAACATCACGCGTGCAACGGGCACCTATACGGTCACGCCCAAGGCGATCACCGTTCAAATCACCAACGGTGAAGGGGAGTACACAGGGCAACGTCCCACGGGTCTTGTCCCGATGACCCTCTCAACCGAGAACGGCTTGATCGGCGGCGACAAGGTGAGCATTGCGCGTTCCGTTTTGACGAATGTGGACGGCACGTGGAATGCGGGCAAGTACCCGATACAGGGCACCGTCATGGGCGATGACCGCGGCAACTACGACGTCACGCTGACAGGCGACTGGAGATCTACGGACAGCGAGAGCGCGTTTGTCGATGCTTCGGACGGCAAGAACGGCGTTTACACGATCAAGCCAATCGCGATCACGGTCGAATTCTTGAAACAGAAGTCCGTCTACGGCTCCGGAAGCGCGACTTTGGCCACGAATTACAGTGCGATCCGCGAACTCGGTTGGAAAGTTACAAGCGGGAGCATGGTCGTAGGCGAAACGCTTACATTCAACGTGGACATTGTCGGCGCAAAGTCCTTTGCAAACTACTATATCTTTGCGGGCACGTATAACGTCAAGCTCACCTTTGCGCAGAACAAGAACTATACGATCATCTTCAAGTATGACAATGGATCGTTTGGCAAGAGCGACGTTATTGCTCCCGAAGGCAGGTCGTTGACGCTTGAAGACGCCTTCGAAGTTCAGAAGCGTGCCATCACCGTACGCATCAACGACAAGGGCCACATCTATGACGGCTCCGAACTCGGCGGCGTAGAATTTGGCACAGACGACTACACCGTGACCGGCGTTACCAATGATATCGGTGACGCGGTAGTGCGGTACGGCGGCACGCGCGACGATCTCCTTATCACATTGACCAAAGCCGACGGCGTGAACGCGGGTACTTATGCGATCACCGGTACGTGCGGGAACAATAACTACGACGTGACATGGGAAGGCAGTTGGAGCGGCAAAGACGCCAACGAAGGCAAAGCCGGCACTTACACGATCCACAAGAAGGCTATCACCGTGCAGATCGGCGACCAAGGCAGCACGTTTGCGGGCAAGTCGGCACGCTATGAGCCTGAACAAGGCAACACGCATTGGAGCGTTGTCGGCGACGCGCTTGTCGCGGCGGATAAGGCGGCAGATAAATTCACCGTCACGCTTTCTATCGTCAACCTTGACGGCGGCGAATGGCATGCCAAGTCCTATGCGATCACGGCAGAAGTCGGCGGAGCTTCCAAAGATAACTACGAGGTGACGTTCAGCGGCAGTTGGAGCGGCGCGGACGACTATCTCAGCAGGGCAGGTACCTACACTGTCAGCCCGCTCGAGCTCAAGATCAAGCTCCAAAATCAAACAAGTGTCTACGACGGCACAGAGCCGACCGAACTCAACGTCAAGTACGGCGAGCGCAAGGCTTGGGTGTTCACGTCGGAAGCCATTGCAAAACTCGGCGGTTTGCTCAGCGGCACCGATTTGGACGGCGAGCCCATTGACAGTGTGCTCAAACTTGAGTTGAGCAAGGAACTCGGCGTCAATGTAGACGACTACAATATCTCTCTCGTCGAATGGGGCAACAGCGACTACGCCCTCACGGTAGATGACGCAGAGAACAAGGCATATTCTATCACGCCTCGTCCCGTCACCGTCACCATAAACGGTCAAACGGGCGTCTATGGCAGCGATTTGACGGTGAACCAAGTGGGCGACGCCTACACAGTCCAAGGGCCCGACGAACACAGCGGCCTTGTCGGCAGCGACAGTCTCAACATCGAGATCGCGCTTGCGGGAACGGCCGATATGTCGTCGAGCGGCAATCGCAAGGTGGGTTGGTATAACCTCGTCGTCACTTACAGCAACAGTAACTACAAAGTGACCCTCGAGGGTGACAACTCCGCCCTCAAAGATATGCCGGGCTACGCCGAGCACGCGGTGAGAGTTGACGGCACGACGATCAACAACGCGTTCTATGTTGAAAAGCGTCAGATCTTGGTCAACATCCATGACCAGTCCTCGACGTACGATTCTACGCCGTGCGGCACGCTTGGCGACGACCAGCTCGCTAATGACCAATGGACGGCTCTGTCTGCGATCAACGCCGCGGGCGACGCCATCATGAGCGGCGACGACGTGACAATGACGCTGACGACCGTGGAGAATCCCATCGACGCGGGCAAGTACTACATCTTGGGTGCGCTTGGGGGAGTCGGCACGGACAACGGCAACTACGAAGTCGTGTTTACGGGCAGTTGGACCGACGGCGACTTGCCCACCGAATACACGGACATCAAGATCGGCGAGCATACCAACGGCGCCGGCACCTTCACCATCGATCCCGCCGCGCTCACGATCACCATCGCGGAGCAAACGCACGAGTACGACGGCACAGAGGGCACGATCGGTTCCGTAAAAGATACGGATTGGTCTGTCACGGGCGGCGAACTGCATTCGTGCGACAATGGCGACTTCAGCGGTCTCACTCTCACGCGTGACACGGGCAACGTTGTCAATACATATCGTCTGTACAGCGGCTTCACGCACAAGAACTACACCATCACTTGGGTCGATGGCACATATGTGATCACGCCGCGTAAGGTAGTGGTCACGATCCTTGACCAGTCGCATCTCTATAACAGCGCCGTGCCCACAGTGGGGAGCGAACAGGGTTCCCACTGGACGGTCGCGCTGAGCAATTCGAGCACCTATCATGACGTACCTGATGCAAAGGCCATTGTCGACGGGGATGTATTCGGCATCACGCTGAGCAAGGCGGACGGCATTGACGCGGGCAAATATCCCATTACGGGCGTCTGCAACAACTCCAACTATTCCGTGGAATGGGTAGGCAACTGGGATAAAGAGGATGACACCGACGAAAATCCCGACAACGACGGCAAAGCGGGCATCTACACGGTTGATCCTCGCACGGTGACTGTGCAGATAGAGGGGCAGTCGAGCATCTACGGCGACCCCGTCAACCCGAACAGCATCAAGGACGTCAATTGGAAAGATATTTCCGAATCCAAGGGTCAGAACGGCATTTTGGGGATCGAAACGCTGAGCATTCTCTTTGAATTGCCCACGCTGGACGGCTCCATGTACAACACGGGTTCCACTAGCGGCGCACTCAAGGTCGGCAAATATGCCTTGAAGGTCACCTACGAGTACAACAAGAACTACATCGTCACATTTGTGCGCGGAGACAACGGAAGCACGATCGATGCGTTGGCCAACGAGGGCTACAGCGCAACCGTCAACGACCTCTACGAAGTGAAATCTCGTCAAATTTCCGTTACCGTCACCGCACAAGATCACATCTACGACGGCACGGTGGGCACCGTAAGCAATGCTGCCGAGTACTTCACGGTGGGCTCCGCGCTCAATGCGCTGACGACCAATACATATGCAACGGGCGACAGCTTTGAAGGCCTCGCTCTTACCCTCACGCGTAAAGACACGGGCGTCGAGGTCGGCACTTACGATTTGGAAGGCGCATGCGGCAATAACAACTACGAAATTCAGTGGCATGGACTCGAGGGCGCATTCCACATCGTTGGCAGGCAGATCACGATCGAGATCTACAATCAGGAAGGGACCTACAACGGCAAGCACAGTGCGCACGCCGCCCAAAATGACAGTAGCGACACCTATTGGCAGATCGTTGAAGGCGTATTGGCCGCAGGCGATGATGAAGATGGTAAGTTTGTCGTCACGCTCACGATCGAGAATGACGGTGATTGGAACGTCGGCACCTATGCGATCTACGGCACGGTATCGGGTACTTCCGCAAAGAACTACACGATAACTTGGAAGGGCACTTGGTCGGGTGCGACGCACAACCTCACCGCGGGCATTTATACCATCAACGCAAAGGATATCACCGTCACGATCGACGATGTAAGCTCCGTCTACGGAAATGATGTGAACGCTCTCACGTGGCAGATCAACGTCGGCGACCTCGCCGATGGCGACACGAGAGACGACCTCGGCGTCTCCCTCACGAAGGAGACGGGCAGCGACGCGGGCACATATCCCATCACGGGCAGCGCGAACGGCAAGAACTACAACGTGACCTTCGAGGGCAAGTGGGCGGAAGAAGACGACAACAAAGACAAGGCGGGCGTGTATACCATCAACAAGCGTCCCGTCGATATCGTCATACTCGGTCAGAGCGGCGTGTACGGCGGAAATCAACATCCCGCAAGCGATTTGGCTCATCCGAACGGTTACGGCATCAGCTCCGAGCAGGGCACCGCGTGGAGAGTCAAGGAAGGCAGCCCGTACGAGATCAAACCGGGCGACAGCCTCGAAATCGTAGTAACCATTGTATATACCAACGAAAATTTCAGCAAGAACGGCGGTCAGCTCAACGCGGGTTGGTACTCCATTCGTGTCGTCTACAACAACAAAAACTATGTGCTCACCTTCACGACCGATAGCAGCTCCATCAACACGGCGGACGGCAATGTGACGGCAGAGGATGTCAGAGACAATCCGATGAGAGGCTCCGAAGATGACGGCGCCTACATCGTGAATAACGGCTACCGTATCTACGCACGCCGTCTGGTCATTTCCGTTCTGTCTCAGAGCGATGATTACAAGGGCACGGACGTTGAGCCCAACGTCAGGCAGAAGAGCCTCGATTTTGAGGCTTGGACGGCTACCACATTGCTCAATGGCAATCCTCCGCCTTTCGTTGGCAACGACGGGGATGAGTTTACGGTATACCTTTCTGTTGTCCCGAACGGCGGCAAGTGGAATGCGGGCACATACCAAATCAACGGCGAAGTCAAAAGCGAAGCCGACAAGAACAACTACGTCATCGAGCGTGTTGACAGCGGCACGTTCACGATCGATCCGCTCAATGTCACCGTCGAAGTGAAAGAGCAGAAATACGCGGTCTACAACGGCACTGACTGGGCGGGCGACTTCCTTGCAAAGTCGAAAACCGTCACGGCATTTGACGGCAATGATTACTGGACGGCAACGGGCGTTCTTGGCGCCGACAAAGCGTTGTTCGCAAAGGCGATCCAGCTCGTCCTGATGGGCGACGCCGTCAATGCCAACACCTACTCCGCAAGCGGCGAGTGGCGCGATGGCGCGGATGAGAACATCAAGACCAACTATGTTGTCACCTACGAGGGCGGGAATGCGTTCACGGTCAACAAGCGTCATTTGAAAGTTGAAATCGAGGACGCTACCTCCGTCTACGGCGAGGAGCTTGTCACCCCGAAAAAGGGCGCCATCACCTGCGACAACGACAAGACCGGAACGGGCAACAGTGGCATCATCGGCGACGACGATCTCGGCATCATGCTGTCCAAATTGGGCGGCACAAACGTCGGCAAGTATGCCATCGTGGGCACTTGGAGCCTCAACAACAATTACGAAGTGACCTTCACGGGCAGTTGGGACGAAGACGACACCAACAGAGGGCAAGCGGGCACCTATACGATCACCAAGCGCAAGCTCACCGTTCACATCAACGATCAGGGCGGCGTGTTCGGCGGCCGCACCTACACCAACCTCAGCTCGTTCCAAGGTGAAAACGAGCATAACGGCGGTTGGTTCATCAAGGACTTCACCGATAGGAAAGATATCAGCCAAAACAATCAAGACAACCATATCTATGTCATCCCCGGCGACAGCTTGCAGATCGTGTTGACGCTCAACACCGGTGGGAACAGCGGGGCCTACGCGGGCAAGTGCTCGATCTCGGCAGTTTGCAACAATCCGAACTACGAGGTGACGTTCACGGGCAGCTGGGCTGAAGATGACGACTACAATGGCATCGCGGGTACCTTCACGGTGCAAAAGCGTCAAGTCACCGTGACGCTCCTCGATAATGGCGCCACATATGACGGCAAAACGCACACGGCGACCGAGTTCAGCAGAAAGAATCTCGGTTGGAAGGAAGAAGTCACGAACGATGACGACAACAACACCGTTACGTTTGTCACGCCCGTGTTCAGCGGCGGCAGATGGACCGCACCCAAGATCGAGATCGCTTTGAACATGATGGAGGCAAAGAACGCCGCCACCTACAAGGTGCACATCGTGATCAAGCGCGACAACGTGACCATCTTTGACAGCGCCGAGACAGCGATCGACGGCACAACCGTCAAACGTCTCGAAAACGGCAGCGTCGTCATCACCACCAACGAGTACGAGATCACCGTGGTGGGCACGACCGTGCGCGATAAGGTCGGTGCAGAGAGCAATGAAGCCAAGGTGTGCGGCGAGTATAAGATCACGCCGAAGGAAGTCACGCTCACCATCGAAGACAAGACGTCCACCTACGGCGAAACCGAGAGAGAGCTCTCGTGGAAAGACCGTGCGAACGGCATCGTGGCTGGCGATAGAGCCGCTGTCGAGGCCGCGATCAAACTTGCGATCCAAGACAGGGAAGAGCACCTGCGCGGCGAGCAGTACCTTACCGTAGGCACCTACCATATCAAGGCGACGGTTGACTCGGGTGATACCACGGGCAACTACAACTTCATCTTTACGGGCACAACGGGCACGCTCGACCATGGCCTCTACACCGTCAACAAGCGCAGCATCGGCTTGCGCGTAAGCAATGTGTCCGTCACCTATGGCGGTACACCTGTCTTCTCGTACACGGAGATCAGTGTGGGCAGCATCACGGGCAAGGTCATCCTTGATTGCGACCAAAAGGCATTCGCGGACGTCATCAAGTATGAGACCCTCAACCGAGATTTCAGCAATTCCAAGCATTTGAAGGCGGGCTCGTATCCCATTTGGATGAGCCTCGATGACACCAAGGGGGACAACTATAAGATCGTCACCGACAATTATGACATCACCTTCACGGGTCTGTGGAGCGACGACGGCACTTACACGGATAACGTGACCGAATTGAACAGCCGTGCAGGCGTGCTCACCGTCGGCAAGAAGACCATCGCGGTGACGGGCATCACAAGCAAGTCGGGCGCAGCGCTCACAAGCGAGTACGGCGACGCAGTTCCCAACGATTGGACCTATTCGGCGGCACCGAACAGCGTGCTCGAAGGCGACAACGTCACGGTCGTGTACAACACCGAGGCAAGCGCAAGAGCCGATGTCGGCACATATCCCATCACGGTCGCCTTGGCGGCGGTCGCCGATGGCAACGACAACGCCAACTACACGATGTCGATGAGCAGCACCGTCAACTACATCATTACGAAGCGCATCGTCAATGTGGATATTCCCAAAGCAAACACCATCACCTATGGCAACGATAGGGTGTATCCCGAAGTCGTCGTGACGAGAACGAGCGGCGGCGCGTGGGATGAATACGCCGACGGCGAGAAGATCCTCGTCGAGGTCGACTGCACGGTCGAGGGTGCAATGCTCTCCACGGGCGGTTTCCTCCGCGTCAAGATGGAAAGCGGCAGGATCGTCGGCTATGATATCACCGTGTCTTTGAGCGGCGCCAACGCGGGCAACTATGACATCAGAGGCACGACGCTGTTCGAGAAAAAACTTATCGTCAACAAGCGTCCCGTCACGGTCACCATCGACGATAAGGATTCGGTCTACGGCGAAACAGAGCAGGCTCTCACTTACAGTGTGAATGACCTTGTACGCGGCGACACCGAATCGTCGCTCGGCATCACGCTCACCCGCGAAGGATCGAGTTCGGGACGGCGCGACGTCGGCGAGTATGCGATCACGGGTGCATTCAACTGCACCGACTACAACGTGACGTTCAGCGGCGCTTGGAGCAAAGCCGACAGCAACCAAGGGAAAGCCGGTGTCTACAACATTACGGTGCGTAATGTGCGCATCGAGATCCACAACCAGTCCGCCCCATACGGCGAGGCCATAAACGTCACTTCGACGGAAGGGAGCGACTGGGAGCCCCTGAGCGGAGCAGTCGTTGACGGGACAAGATATTATTCCGTCAGGACGGGTGACAGTCTCGGCATCAAGCTCCAATTGGAGGAGGACCTCAGCGGACATCCCGTGCGCGGCGCATACAAACTGATACTGGATGAGAGCTCCGTCAACCACAACTACAAGGTGACGGTCGTCCGCACGGAATTGCCCGACGACGCCGAGGCGAAAGCGCAGTTCCCCGATGATTTCAGCAAGAGCACAACTTCTATCGGAAAAGACACGTGGGGGTACAGGACGCCCATTTCGAATGCGCTACGCGGAGAAGGGCACGGCATGTTCTTCGTGACCATCCGCGAAGTGGATATCTTCATCAACGACCAGGGCGGCGTCTACGGCGAGGATCACATCTTGCTGCAGTATGGGGAAGCCTACACGATCTCCCTCACCAAGGATAAGGGCACGACGGGCGATGTGTTCATCGACGGACTTGCCGTGAGATTCGATCTGGTGACGACGGCGTATGGGACCGATGGATCGGGAAGCGGCAAGCTTTCCTATGCCGGCACATATCCCATTTTCAGCAGCAGGATCACGGCGACACAGAACAACAGAGAGCTTGAAGATAACGATCCGATCTTGCAGAATTATCGCTTCAACTTCACGGGCAACTGGTCGATGGGCGGATACTATCCGAGCGGAAGTCTCTACGACGGGCGCGTCGGCGTGTTCACGGTGCAAAAGCGGAACGTCACCATCACGGTGTATGACGCCAATGCGACCTACGGCGCCACGTACAAGGGCCTCAGCGCAGATGGCGGCGACTTGATGCTCTCGAACCAGAAGGGCTACATGGCGAGCGTCGGCAACGGCACGGGCAGTGCATTTGTCACCGAGGATGACGAGAAGCTGTTCGAGATCGCGCTTGTAGTCAACTATCGTGCGGATGATGTCAGCACGGGCAGGGCGCTCAATGCGGGCACTTATTCGATCACGGCAAGCAAGAGAGCTTCTTTCGAAGGCAATGAGGCATTCAACAGCTATAACGTGGCATTCGCCTCCACGGCTCCGAAACTGACTATCGAAAAAGCCAACATCACCATCAACATTCTGAGCGGCATCATGAGCAGCGAATACGGCGCAAAACTCACGGACGCCGACGTCTCGTGGAACAGCAAGGATCATCGCGATATGTTCGACGCCACGGTGGGCAGCGGCTATGTTGAAGGCGACGTACTCGACTTCGATATGCACGCCTCCTTGATCGACGATATCCGGGGCGGCAGGGTTCCGCAGGCAGGCAATTACGCCATATATGTCACTGCATGGGTTGACCGCGCTGACAATGCAAACTACAATACGCCTACCTGGACGGGTTCGTTCACGCACGGTGTGAAATCAAATGATGATCACTATGCAAACAGAGCGGGCATCTATACCGTCCGAAAGAAGGAGGTAGTAGTCACGATCGACGACGCCGCATCCGAATACGGCGAGACGGTAGACGACAGCATCTTCACTTATACCTTGCCCGAAGGTTGGCAGGTCGGCGAAGATACGGCAAATGCTCTGGGCATCACGCTTGTCACCGACGCGAACGCAAACTCGCCCGTCAGCGCAACAGGCTATGCGATCAGAGGCTTGTCAAACAGCGCCAACTATGATGTGACCTTCAAGGGGAACTATTTTGACGGTTCAAGCGGCACGCTGACTGTCAACCCTCGCAGGATCGTGGTGGTCATCAATCCTCAGAGCAGCGTCTACGGCTCCAACGCCGTGGCAAGCTACGAAACGAGCCGTTGGTTCGTCGTGAGAGGCGGTTCCATGGTGGACTGGCGCAATCAGACTCAGTCCACCGTGTGGGCAAGCGTGTTCGGCGAAGCAAAAGAGAAGAACATGGGTGCACTGTCCATCACGCTTATGAAGGGCATCACCTATGTAGACGGCAACGATTGGGATAACGGCAACGGTCTGTTCGTGGGGCGTTATGCGATCACGGGTCGTTGCGACAACGGCAACTTCGACGTGGTATTCCGCGCCTACAACGGCGAATACGGCGGATCCTACGAGAAGTACTACCCGACCGTTTCGGGAGCAACGGAAAAAGAGAAGGCGGAAGCGTGGAAAGACGAGGAAGATATCTGGGGCATATATACGATCACGCCTCTTCCCGTCAAAGTCGTGATCAAGGATCGCGAAGCCGTCTACGGCTCGACCCTGACGGACGGCGTGACTGAGCTTCGCTACAACGCCAAACTTGTCAACACGCAGAACGTCGCATGGACATACGGCGAGGACAGCGGGATGTTTACCGTCGGCCACGAGCAGTACCTCGACTTCTATCTGCGCGGCGAGGTGGCGAAAGGCAACATCTTCGCCGAGGTGGGCGAGCACCAGATCGAAGGCTTCTGGGCGCAGTCTATTCGCGAAGGCGATCCCAACTACGGCATCAAGCTGAACTACAATGTCACATTCGCCAACGAAAAGGGCGATGGCGTTCGCGGCGTGTTCAAGGTCACTCCCGCGACCATCCTTCAAAACACCCGCGAGGCGCAGGGCGCCGAGACCTTCACGGGTACGCTCTGGAACCAGACCGAGCTCTATCGCGGCGAAACCGTGGTATATTCGCTCAAAGTCGACGAAAGATTCTTCTTCTTCGAAGGCGGATTGCACTTCGGCGCGGACAGCCTGAACAGCGGTTCCGTGACGTACGATGCGGCAAAGGTCACATACAGAGACCTCAAGAAAGACAATCAAATGGTGTACGAGGGCATCGTGCCCGAATCGGAACTTCAAATCACCAACTACGGCGTGTGGACGGTGGAAGTGACCATCGAAAAGGCAAACCACACTACGGCGGTCTTTACGCTCACGCTCACCGTGGTGCAGGCGGACCTCACCGTCACGCTGAAACCCAATGCACGCTTCACGGCCGTGTACGGCACGTATCTTGCAAGTGGACAGGACGCCAAGAGCGGCGCTCATACGTTCGATGAGTTGAAGGCAGCGCTCAAGACTTGGCTGTTCAGCACGAAGGTCATCGAGAAGATCGAGGGCGCCGAGAACATCTCTGCCAACCTTCAAACGATCATAGACGCGCTCTTGAGGATCGGCGGCGCCGACGCGATCGGCGTGTCCATCATCACCATGCCGAGCAATGAGAGCTCGGGCGGCTACCTCAATGCGGGCGACTATGTCCTCACCTTTGAGGCGACGGGCAATATCAGGATCAAGTTTGCCGACACCTACTCCGCCGTGACCGTCGCGAAGAGGACGCTCAACATGACGTGGGAGCCCGAAGCAGGCGACAAAGTCGACATGGACGGCAACAATACCTTCACCTACAGGTACGACGGCAGGAGCCACAACGTGACCGCAAGGCCCACCGATGTGCTCAGCGGCGATCAGGTCGCAAACTTCGGCATGACGTACTATCTCGTCCAAGACGGCGAGGAGACGCCTCAGCTCGATCTGATCCTTGTCGGCGACTATCGCGTCACGATCGTTGTGAATAGCGACACAGGGGCGGCGGGCAACCGCGACATCGGCAACTACGAGGTGAACGCCGTTGACCTGTGGGTCTACATCAAGGCGGTCAGCATCACGGTGCTCATCCATGACAGGACCAATGAATACGGCGAGCAGGATCTCGACCCGAACGATGGGAACCCTTGGACGATCATTGAGGGCGCAGACATCTTGCCCGAGAACGAGGACCTTGCGATAACGCTTTCGTTCGAACCGTCCGGAGCCGACAGACGTCCCAGCGGCACATACAAGATCTCCGGTCGGTCCGACAATTCGAACTACACGGTCGAATTCGTGGGCAGCTACGGCGAGACCGCCGTGGGCAAGCATGACGGCAGTTACGGTACATACACCGTGTCGCAGAGAAGGGTCATCGTCACCGTGCATGACATGGTCACCACATACGGCGATTACACGCGCGATGTCCTCGAGGACCTCAACTTTAGGACGCTCGGTGACACGACATACTCCACAAGCCGTCCCGAAGGATCCGCCGGCTATGCGACGATGGCACAGACCAGTTCTGTCACCATCTTCCCCGACGATATGGAAAGTTTGGCGCTGAGCATTAGGCTCGATCCCACCAACGCGCAATATACGGGCACGGGCTATCTCAAGGCGAACGAGGCAGGGTACAGGCTCCTCTGCACCTACGATACGGAATTCAATTATGACCTTACCTTCGTATTGGAGAGCGGAGTGCCGTACAATGGATCCGACAACACGTCCAAACTCATCGTCAACAAGAAGGAATTGAACGTAGCGATATATACGAGAAGTGTCGTCTATGGCGAAACGCGTCCCACAATGCCCATGAACTACAGCGTAAGCGGCTTCACGCCCGCGGACACGACTTGGTTTGAGGCAAACCGCGACACGTCGGCATCCTTCCTGAAATTCACGGTCAGAAATGCCGATACGACGGATGAGCTCGATGAAAGCAGGTCATTCGATCCCGTTGGCGTGTACATCATATTGCTCGAAAGCGACACGTCCGTAAGCCATGATATCGGCAGCAACTACGAGATCACCGTGACAGGCGAGTGGACGGCATACGGCAGTTACAGCGAAGATAAGTATGTCGGCAAAGCGAGCAAATACGAAGTCACTCCTCGTCTTATCAACATAGTGATCCATTCCGCAAGCGGCGAGTATGGCGATCTCGATGTGGCAGAGCGTTTCACGGTCGATGTCATAAGCACGCAGTTTGCTCCCGGCGACACGGCGGAAACCATAAAGAACTTGATCAACTTCGATCTGACGAACGTGTTCGACGAAAACGGTCACACGAGGCCCGCAGGCACCGATTATGACGTGACCGCAGTGATGTTGTCGCCCAACTACATCCTTGACGGCACGCTCACCGCAAAATATCAGATGCTTCCGCGCGAGATAGACCTCAGAGCGCTTGACCGCACGAGCGAATATGGCGATCGTCACCAAGAGCTCGTTGCGGACGGCGGATACTCACAAGGTTGGACAGCGGTCCGTGCCAACGGCAAGTCGGGCAGCGCTATCGCCTATTCGACCGACGAGATATACACCCTCATCAAAGTGGCAACGGACACGACAAGCACTGCGGACGCGGGCGACGGATACAGAATTTATATCGATGTAAGCACGATATATCTGGATAAGAATTACCACGTCAACAACATGACAGACGGCAAGCTCACGATAGAGCGCCGCAAGATAAGGATCCGCTTGAAGCCTCAAGCGAGCGAATACGGCGAGGACCATGTGCTTTCCGACAGATACGAGCTGGATTGGACTGCGGAACGTTTCTCGGCGGCGACGAAGTATTCGGATGAAAATGTGGTCGTGTTGCCCAATGATATCTATGATATCGTCCTTCGCTTCGCGACTGACGTCAACAGGACTTCACCCGCGGGAGCTTACGACATCGCGGCGGACTTCAACAACAAGAACTATGTCGTCGCATTTGTGGACGGGAAGTACAACGTAACGCCGCGCAAGATATCCGTGAGGATAGAAAACGCCAGTGGCGAGTACGGCGACCCTGTGAGCGGACTCGGTTGGACGGCAAGCCGCGCCGGCGGCAACGCCATCGTCAACGGCGACGAGCTCGACATCACGCTGAAAGCCGTATTGGCAGACGGCAGGCAGGTCGATACACGCGTGGGCATCGGCACATATCCCATCATCGTCACGGCCTCGAACAACCCCAACTACGACATCACCTTCACGGGTGATTACAGCGGCAAGTTGCCCGACACCCGTATAGGCGAAGCGGCAGGGATCTATGAGATGACGAAACGCCGCATCATCATGACCTTCGACGGCGAGAGCGAATACGGAGATCCCATCGACCCGTTTACCGCAAGCTACCGCGCGGACGGAAAGGAGGGACCCGCTATCGTCAACGGCGATGACTTTGGCTATAGCTACGAATGGGTAGACGATCCGTATGCGAACGGTGTGGAAATCCCCGAGGTCGGCAGTTACAGGTTGAGAGTCACCAAGCCTACGGAGCTCTCCGCCGCGCAAGCCAATTATGAAGTGGTAAGCGATGATGTCAACTACGCCAGTGTCTACAATGTCGTACCTCGCAAGGTGACCATCAACGTCAAGGATGGCGGCAGGACATACGGCGATGTGTTTGTCGATCCGAATACGGACATCATGGATCGGCTTGACATAAGGCGCACGACGCCCGGCAAGAGCGGCGATGCCATCCTCGGCGACGACATCGATTCCTTCTCGCTGAAAGTCGTAGATGGCGACATCGCCAAGCTGACCGACGGCATCCCGTACTTTGCAGGCACGTACAACTATGCACTCAGCTACACCATCAACGATCCCAACTACGAGCTGACGGTGGTCTATGGCAACTATGTCGTTTCGCCCAAGCGGATAGAGGTGCAAATCGACGACAAGACCCAGAATTACGGCGAAGATCTGCTTGAACTCACGCACAGCGCGATAGAGGGCGTACTCGACGGCGACGATCTCGGTTTCGCACTGTCCGTGCTGTGGGGCGAGGATCAAGAGGGCCTGACGTGGCACAACGCGGGCGTGTATCGCATTGAGGCAAGCGCCGCCAATCCCAACTACACGTTGGTCATCGACGGCACACTTGACGGCGCGGGCAAATACACCATCTTGAAAGTGCACAACTCGTGGCTCAGGGAGTACTCGGTCGAAAGGTTGCAGCAGGGCAGCGAGCCCGATCCGGAACTTCTTCCCGAGGCAGAATGGGGCGACGTGATCATCAAGTACTATCTTGACGAGGCGTGCACGCAGGAGCTGGATCGTGACATCAAAGACGCTGACAGAGGCACATACTTTGTCAAGGTCACTGTCCTTGATACTATCAACTGGGATGGCTTGGGGAGATCCTATACCATCGAAATCTTCAACGACTTCCTCAACATAGACGGAATGGATGTCACGGCGTATGTATGTCTGTTCGCATCTCAATTCCTCATCGGCCTCTTCGCCTTGCTGTTCGTCGGACGCAGGAAGAAGCAAGAAAATAAATAAAAAAGGTATTATGTCGGTCAAGCGATATAATTCAAAAGAATGAAAAGGTAGGTAA
>CANREC010000026.1 GCA_947629535.1 uncultured Clostridia bacterium
GAAGAGGTGTTCCCGCTCGACATTGCGGGGCTCATGAGCTCTGCGCCCGCCGAGGAAGTCATCCGAAAGACGGCCGCGCTCCGCGCCCGCGCCTTCAGAATGGGCGTGAGAGAGGGGTTCGATCCCTTCATGTCGCTCGCCTTTTTGGCGCTGCCCGTCATTCCCAAATTGAAACTGACGGACAGGGGGCTCATCGACCTCTCCGCAGGCGGTTTTGTTCCCTTCGAAGCGGGAGAAAACATTTGACTTTTCTCCCCCGAATGCGTATAATGAAAGGGAAAGGAAAGAATGCCCTGTTCATTCAGAGCAAGGAAGAGGCTCCGCGCTCATTCAGAGCGCAGCGTAGGACTTCAACGAAGTCTCGCCGTTCATTCTGAGGCGTAGCCGAAGGATCTCGGCAAACGGGCGGAGCAACATGCTCCGTAGGTTTAATGGGATCCTTCGCATTCGCTCAGGATGAGCGTTCGCCCTGCGGCCCTTGAAAAGAATTTATCGAACGAAATTACATTGTAAGGAGTAAATGCCATGAAAGGACGAAGTAGCCGCGTGGACAGCAAAGATGCGTCTTTGTTCTTTTCGGCATGCCAAAAGTAACAAGGGCTGTCGTCTTGTTTGTTGTCTGCGCTCTCGGCCTTGATCATTTAACGGAGGTGGAGCAATGACGGAAGAGATCAAAGGATCGCTCTTGAAAAAAGACTATGCAACTGCCGCCGAATTCGTGGAGAGGCTCTCTCCCGAAGAAGCGGTTAAAATTTTATCTGAAACGGGGGATGATCTCGTCCCCCTTGCCCGCGCGCTCGAGCCCGATTTCCTCGCGGACGTCATCGTCCTTCTCGATACGTCCATGCAGCAGAAGATCGTCGAGGGCCTTCACGACGACGAGCTCGAGGAAGTCATGGAGGACGTCTCGGTCGACGACACGATCGACATCATCGAGGACTTGCCCGAGACGGTCGCCCGCCGTATCGCCGAAGAGGACGAGATCCTTGCGCTCCTCGAGGAGAGGAATTTCCCTGTTCTGAAACCTCTTCTCTCCTCGATGAACGAGATCGACCTCGCGGAAGTGTTCGAACATGTCAAGGAAGAGGACCTTCCCGTGCTCTTCCGCATCCTGCCGAAGGACCTCGCCGCCGACATGTTCGTCGAGATCGACAGCGACACGCAGGAAAAGCTCCTGAAAAAGCTCTCCGACCGTGAAGTCAAGGAAGTCATGGACGAACTCTTCCTCGACGATACGGTCGACCTCATCGAGGAGATGCCGTCGAGTGTCGTCAAGCGTCTGCTCGCCCAGAGCGACAGCGAAACGCGCACCTATATCAACGAACTCCTCAAGTACCCGAGGGACAGCGCGGGCTCGATCATGACCATCGAGTTTGTCCGTTTCCTTCCCGAAATGACGGTGGAGAGGGCCTTCGACCGCATCCGTGAGACGGCCATCGACAAGGAGACCATCTACACCTGCTATGTGACGGACGCATCCAACAAGCTCATCGGTATGGTCACGGCCAAGGACCTCATGCTCTCGGACATGAAGGCAAAGATCGGCGACATCATGGAGGATAACGTCATCTACGTCAACACGCAGGATGACAAAGAAGAGGTCGCCCGCAAGATCTCCGACTACGGGTTCCTCGCGATCCCCGTCGTGGATGACGAGCGGCGCTTGGTCGGCATCGTCACCGTCGACGACGCAATGGACGTCATCGAAGAGGAAAACACCGAAGATATCGAGGCAATGGCAGGCGTCCTGCACGAGAGCAGGCCCTACCTCAAGACGGGCGTCTTTTCGATCTGGAAGAACCGCGTCCCGTGGCTTCTGATCCTGCTCGTCAGCGCGACGTTCACGGGGCTCATTCTCAACAAATTCGAGACCATGCTCTCGACGGCCATGCTTGCCTGTGTGCCCATGCTGATGGATACGGGCGGAAATTCCGGTTCGCAGGCCTCCGTCACGGTCATCCGCTCGCTCGCCCTCGGCGAAGTGACGACAAAGGACATATGGCGCGTCCTATGGAAGGAATTCCGCGTCTCCCTGCTCCTCGCCGCCACGCTCTCCGTCGCCTGCTTTGCAAAATTGCAGCTCGTTGACAGGCTCCTCTTCGGCTTTGAGGGATATGGGATCGTTCCCTGCCTCGTCGTGTCGCTCGCGCTCTTCTGCACCGTCGTCATGGCGAAGTTTGTCGGCTGTCTGCTCCCGCTCCTCGTAAAGAAGATCGGGCTCGACCCCGCCGCCGTCGCGTCGCCCTTCATCACGACGATCGTCGACGCCGTGTCGCTCATCATTTTCTGCAGCCTCTCCGTCGCCATTTTGGGGGCATGATATTGAACGGGCTTATAGTAGAACGGGCCGACGATGCAACCGCATCGTCGGCCCGATTTTTTATTGAGAATTGAACGCGCTGCATTCATTCTGAGCGAATGCGAAGGATCCCGACATACGGGCGGAGAAGGTGATCAAAGGCTTCACCCCTCAGGGGGGGAGCTGTCGCGCTGTCCTTGCGCGACTGAGGAGGGGTGTCATTCCCAATTTCCTGCGCGTGGCGGGGTCTCCCCGCCAAAGCGCACCCTATATGGTACCCTACGGGAACCACAATGACATTCAAGGCCTCACAGTCCGTGGGATGGTAGAGCTATGAAATGCACAAAGCCGACCCCTCGAACGATTTGTTTTCGCAGAAAACAAATCGTTCGAAACATTTACACATTGAATCGGAATAAAACGACGTCGCCGTCTTTCATGACGTAGTCCTTGCCCTCGGAGCGGACTTTGCCCTTTTCGCGGGCGCCGTTGAGCCCGCCGCACTCGAGGAGCGTTTCCCAGTCCACGACTTCGGCGCGGATGAATCCCTTTTCAAAGTCGGTATGGATCTTTCCCGCCGCCTGCGGCGCCTTGGTCCCGTTGACGATGGTCCACGCACGCGTCTCCTTTTCGCCCGCGGTCAGATAGGAGATGAGCCCGAGCAGCGCATACGAGGCCTTGATGAGCTTGTTGAGGCCGCTCTCCTTGAGCCCGAATTCCTCGAGGAAGGCGGCGGCCTCTTCGGGGTCCATCGCGGCAAGTTCCTCTTCGGTCTTGGCGCAGATGACGATGACGCCCGCGCTATGGCGGTCTGCATATTCCCGCACCTTGCGTACGAGGGGGAGACTGTCCTCGTCCGCTCCCATATCCATCTCCGAGATGTTGGCGCAGTAGATGACGGGTTTCGAGGAGAGAAGGAAGAGATCGTCGAGCATGGCCTTTTCATCCTCATTCACGGGGAGCGTGCCCGCAGGCTGTTCCTGTTCGAGGTGGGCAAGAAGCTTTTCGAGGAAGGCAAATTCTGCCGCCGCCGTCTTGTCGGCTCCGCCGCGGGCGGCGTTTTTGATGCGGTCCTGCCTCTTCTGCACGGCCTCGATGTCGGCAAGGATGAGTTCCAAATTGATGGTCTCGATGTCGCGGACGGGATCGACGGAATTTTCGACGTGGATGACGTTCTCGTCCTCAAAACAGCGCACGACGTGCACGATGGCGTCGCATTCGCGGATGTGGGAGAGGAACTTGTTCCCGAGGCCCTCGCCGTGGCTTGCTCCCTTGACGAGACCCGCGATGTCGACAAATTCCACGACGGCGGGCGTTACTTTTTTGCTGTTATAGAGCGCGGCGAGTTTCTCGAGCCGCTCGTCGGGCACTGCGACGACGCCGACATTGGGTTCGATGGTGCAGAAGGGGTAATTCGCCGCCTCCGCGCCGGCATGGGTGATCGCATTGAACAGGGTGGATTTCCCGACGTTGGGCAGTCCGACAACTCCGAGTTTCATATGATTTCTCCGTAATTCGTTATATCCCAATTATAAAACATTTTCGGGGAAACGGCAAGCCTTTCGGTTGCCTAAAGCACAAAAATATGGTAAAATACTTTCCGAAAAGGAGTTTCTATGGATCATAAGGCATACATTGCGGAAAGACTTCACGTCGCGGGCGTGGAGACGCAGGAGATCTACGCCTCTCTCGCCGTTCCCCCCGACACTTCGCTCGGCGACTATGCGCTGCCCTGTTTCAAGTTCGCCAAAGTCCTGCACAAGTCTCCCGCGCTCATCGCGGAAGAGCTCGCTCAGGCCTTCCCGACGGACGGGGTCGTCTCTTCCGTCTCCGCCGTCAACGGCTACCTCAATTTCAAGATGGACCGCATGCACCTCTTTGAGACCTTTTGGGCCGAATTTACGGCCGCGGAGATGGAAAGCGGCTATGGGTCCTCGGACATGGGTGGGGGAAAAACCGTCTGCATCGACTATTCTTCCGTCAACATCGCCAAGCCCTTCCACATCGGGCACCTCTCGACGACGGTGCTCGGCGGGGCGCTTTACCGCATCTTCAACTTCCTCGGCTACCGCGCCGTCGGCATCAATCATCTCGGCGACTATGGCACGCAGTTCGGCAAGCTCATCTCCGCCTACAAGCGGTGGGGGAACAGAGAGGAAGTGGAACGGGGCGGCATCCACGCCATCAACGACCTCTACGTCCGTTTCAACAGCGAGGCGACGGAGGAGATGGAGGCGGAGGCAAGGGAATATTTCCGCCTCATCGAGAGCGGGGACAGGGAGGCGAACGAACTCTTCAACTGGTTCAAGTCCCTCACGCTCTCCTATGTCGGGAAGATCTATGACCGCCTGCATGTCACCTTCGACAGCTACTGCGGCGAGAGTTTCTACATCGACAAGATCCCCGCCGTCGTGGAAAAACTCAAGGAGAAGGGCCTGCTCGTCGAGAGCCGGGGGGCGCAGGTCGTCGACCTCGAAAAGTTCGGCATGGCGCCCTTCATCGTCCTTCGTTCTGACGGGGCTTCCCTCTATGCGACGCGGGACCTCGCCGCCGCTTTCTACCGCAAGGAGACGTACGGCTTTGACAAGTGCCTCTACGTCGTCGCCTATCAGCAGAACCTGCACTTCCAACAGCTCTTCAAGGTCATCGAACTCATGGGCGAGCCTTGGGCGAAGGACATGGTCCACGTCGCCTACGGCATGGTCTCCCTCGAGGACGGGGCGATGTCGACGCGGAAGGGCAAGGTCGTCTGGCTCGAGGACGTCCTCTCCCGCTGTGTGGAGAAGGCCAAGCAGATCCTCTCCGAAAAGAATCCAGACCTCGGGGACAAGGACGGCGTCGCCGAAAAGGTGGGCGTCGGAGCCGTCATCTTCGGGGCGCTCTATAACAATAAGATCAAGGACACCGTCTTTTCGTACGACAAGGCGCTCAATTTCGACGGCGAGACGAGCGTCTATGTGCAATACACCTGCGCCCGCGCCGCGTCCGTGCTCGAAAAGCTCACGGACACTCCCTTCTGGAGCGGAGAGAACGTTCAGCCCAACGAGCGGGAATTTGAGCTCGTCAAGGCGCTCGCGTCCTTCCCCGATACCGTCCGCGCGGCCGCAGAGAACTACGAGCCGAGCATGATCGCCCGCTGGTGCGTGGATACCGCCCAGATCTTCAACAAATTCTACATCGAATGCAGGGTCGTCAATGCGGAGACGGAGGAACTGCGCCGTTTCCGCAAGACGCTCACGGAGACGGCCAACCGCACGCTCAGGCGGGCGCTCGGGCTCCTCGGCATCGGCGTCCCGGAGAAGATGTGATGAAGGCGGTCTTTTTCGACCTCGACGGGACCTTGCTCGATACGCTCCCCGACCTTCACGCCTGCGTCAACGTCATTCTGCGGAAATACGGGTATGACGAGGCGACGCTGCCCGAAGTCCGCGCCGCCATCGGGAACGGGGCGAGAAAGCTCTTGGAACGCCTTCTCCCCGCGGAGGCCCCGCTCGGGGACGCGCTCAAGGAATTCCGCCGCGTCTATACCGAAAACAGCTGTGAGCTCACGCGGCCCTATGACGGCGCACGGGAGTGCCTTTCTTCCCTTAAGGAAAGGGGAGTGAAAACGGCGGTCATCACCAACAAGCCGCACGAGGCGGCGGTGAAGGTCTTGCGGAAGTATTTTTCGGCAGATATGTTCGATTTTATCGCGGGGGACAGCGGGGATTTTCCCATAAAGCCCGACCCGACGCTCGCCCGCTACGCCGCCCTGACCCTCCGCGTGAGCCCTGCCGAGACTCTCTTTGTCGGCGACGGCGAGACGGATCTTCTCACGGCGCAAAATGCAGGCATGCGGCCGCTCTCCGCGCTCTGGGGCTACCGCACGCGCGAACAGCTCGCTCCCTTCGGCGCAAGGGACTTTGTCGAACATTTCGCCGAGATCTTGCGCTATATTTGAATGAAATATGGCATCGCGCTCAGAATGAGCACGAGGGCGGGATGAGCACGGGGCAAAATGAGCACGCTCCACGCGTTTCCTTCGGATGAACGCTCCTCAGTCAAAATTCTTCATTTTTCATTCCCAATATCGTTGTATTTGTCGAAAAGATATGTTATAATACGCATAAAGATCAATTTATAAGGAGATTTCAAATATGAAAAGATGTGCAATTTGCGGCGAGATCGTCGAGGATGACGTCACCGAATGCCCCGTCTGCCACGCCAAGAAGTTTGTACCCGTTGAGGAAGAGGGCTTTGCCTGCGAGCATCACGTCGGCGACGGCGTCGTCGAGGACAAGGAAGTCATGGACGGCCTTCGCGCCAACTTCAACGGCGAATGCTGCGAGGTCGGCATGTATCTCGCGATGGCAAGGGTCGCCGAGAGAGAGGGCTATCCCGAAGTGGCCGAGGCCTACAAGCGCTATGCCTATGAAGAGGCCGACCACGCCTCCAAGTTCGCAGAGCTCTTGGGCGAGGTCGTGACGCCTTCCACCAAGAAGAATCTTGAGCTCCGCGCGGCTGCCGAGGCGGGCGCATGCGAAGGGAAACTCAAGCTCGCTAAGCGCGCAAAAGAGCTCGGCTATGACGCGATCCACGACACCGTGCACGAAATGGCAAAGGACGAGGCACGTCACGGCGCGGGATTCAAGGGCCTTCTCAAGAGATATTTCGGCAAATAATTTTTTTACATAAGAAACACAAAAGAAAAGCGGGAGCTGTCGGCTCCCGCTTTCTCTTATCTGTCGGTTTTCAGAGTTCGATCTTCATGTCTCCCGCTTTGATGCGGCCGAATTTCCGCAAGAGTTCGCTCACGGCAAGCGAAATGGCGGCGGGAAGGAGAAAACAGACCAAGATCACGCCGAATACAAGATCTACCGTGGGGATCACGCCCGCGGAGGCGCCGATCATGTCGATGACGCCGACGAGCCCCGCCGTTCCCATGCCCGCGCCGACGGACGTCGCCTCGAGCTTGAAAAGACAGGTCGAGATCGGCCCGACGACGAGGGAAGAGAGGACTGCGGGGAGAAGGATCCAAGGATTTTTCAGATTGGGGATCTGGAGCATGGACGTTCCGAGCCCCTGCGCGATGAGCCCCGAGACCTTGTTTTCGCGGAAACTTGCGACGGCGAACCCGATCATGTGCGCACAGCAGCCCGCCACGCCCGCGCCCGCCGCGATGCCCTTGAGACCGATAGAGACGCCGATCGCCGCGCTCGAGGTGGGGAGCGTGAGGAGCAGCCCCATGACGGCCGAGATGACGAGCCCCATGAGGAAGGGCTGGAGCTCCGTCGCCGCATTGATGCCCGCGCCGATCTTGCCCATCAGCCATTCGACGGGCGTCCCGAGCGCCGCCGCGATGAGCCCGCCCGAAAGAAGGCTCACGAGGGGCACGATGAGGATGTCGAGCTTGGTCTTTCCCGTGACGAGGGTGCCGAGTTCACACGCGACGACGGCGGCGAGATAGCAGGTGATGGGATTCCCCGTCGCGATGAGCACGGATGCGGAGAGCTGCGTATCCCCGACGATGTAGGAGATGTACGCGGGCGCGTTCGCGGCAAAGATGCCGACGGCCACGCTGCACGCGAGGGCCATCTTGGACCCCTTGAGGGCATAGGCGATGCCGACGCCGATCCCCGCGCCCATCATGACCTTGGCGTATGTGCCGATGCCGTTCAGAAAACGGTAACATAAGTTGAAAAATTCCGTCTCGGACGTGCCGTTTCCGAAGATGCGGGCGATCTGGCAGATGATGGTCCCCGCAATGAGCGTGCAGAACAGCCCGTTCGCCATTCCCGCAAACGCGACGATAAAATAGCGGTTGGCAAATTGTTTGAGACGTGCGAAAAAGGCTTTGCCCTTGCCTTCCTCGGACGGCATTTTGCTTTCTTCTTCCATAGTTGCCGATATGGTATCACACTTTTGCATAAAATGCAAGCAAATTCATTCAATTTGTGTAGTTTGTCCCCGTCCCCTATCCCCCCCTCGGGGTGGGAGCTGTCGCGGCTCTGCCGTGATCGGAGGAGAGGATAAACCGTGTGCAAAATTTGCTCAATTTACGACAATTTGTTTCAAAGTTTCTTGACAGATCCGCTCAAATATGTCATATATGTCATAAATATATCGCAAAAGGATTCGGAACGATCGGAGGAATGTATATGAAAAACAGAAAACTCGGTCTCTGCATGTATATCATCGGCGGAGCGTTGCTCGTGGTTGCGGCCGTGCTCCTCATTGCCTATTTCGGGCTGAAGACTTCCGACGATCAGGATGTCCCCGCCATGCTTTGGTCTGGCATTCCGATGGCCGTGGCCGCCATTGTGCTTTTGCCCGTTGGGTATTTCCTTTCCACCCGTCCGAATCAGGAACTCAAGGAGAGATTTCTAAAGTATTACGCCCTTCCCAAGACGGACATCTCCGATTTTGCGGCGGAAATTTCCAACATGCGCGGCGCCTACGCGGCGGAGAAGGACCCCGCATCCAACCGATTCTTCATCCGTCCCTTTGCGGGATCGGGCTGTGTGTCCGACTTCGGCGTTCTCACCCGCGGGAAAGTCGTCTGGGGCTGTATCGTGCAGGCGAACCAAACGCTCTACCAAAATCGTCGCATCGACCTTCTCACCGTCCCCGCCGTGATCCTGTACAGCCCCGACCCGTTTTTCGACGCCGATCCGCTCGAGCTCAAAGCCATCTCCGAACGGCTCTTCGCAGGGAAAGAGGGAAATTTTTTGCGCAATGAGAGCATCTTTTTCACCAACAAGAGACTGAGCGACAGTCTTACGGGCGGCAGAGAGGTGTATGCGAGCTGTATCATGGTCTACCGTCCCCATCTCCCGCTCTACATGGCGACGGATGAGCTCCTCCCCGTCGTCGCGTCACCCGCCGAGACGTCCGTGTTCGCCCTCAACTGCAAATATTGGACGAAAGATTTTGTCGCCTACTATGTGAACAGTGGAAGCGCGGGCAAAGACGGCCTGTTCGAAGTCTGAAATTTCATATGAAACTATGCCGCCCGCGGACAATGGTCCGCGGGCGTTTTTCGTCATTCATTCAGATCCCAATCGATGGGCGGAATGCCGTGCGCGGCGAGGTATTCGTTGGTCTTTGAATAGTGGCGGCAGCCGAAAAAGCCGTTGTAGGCAGAGAGCGGAGAGGGATGGGCGCATTCGAGAACGAGATGTTTGCTTTGGTCGATGAGCGCCTTTTTTCGCCTTGCATTCCCGCCCCAGAGAAGAAAGACGAGATGTTCCTTCTCACGGCTCAAAAGCTCGATGACGGAATCGGTGAACCAGCTCCATCCGCAGTCGGCATGGCTGTTTGCCCGATGTTCCCGAACGGTCAGGGCAGTGTTCATGAGCAGTACGCCCTCTTTCGCCCACTTGGTGAGATCTCCGCTCTTGGGCGGGGGACAGCCGAGGTCGGCCTCGAGCTCCTTGAGCATGTTCTGAAGGGACGGAGGCTTGGGGACGCCCTCTCTCACCGAAAAGCACAGCCCGTGCGCCTGATCGGGCTCATGGTATGGGTCCTGTCCGAGGAGCACGGCCTTGACGCCCGCATAGGGTGTGTTGCGGAAACAATTGAAGATGTCGTACATGTCGGGATAGACGATGTAGTGAGAGTATTCGAACTTCAAAAAGTCGCGGATCTTTTGATAACGTTCGTCTTGGAAGAGCGGCGCAAGCGGCTCCTTCCAATCGCCTAAATCGATCATAAGTTCTCCTTTATTTTATTTCGAGCGTTTTCTTATTTCGAACATTTCTTTGCTCGGCCCGCGGACGCGCGAGGGCCCACCCGCGCGTCATCCTGAGCGTAGTCGAAGGATCTCGCGGGCGCTACGAAAAGAAAGTGTTCGAGGGGTCAACTGTGTGCATTCCCTTACCTTATCACCCCACGGACTGTGTTTCCTTGAAAGACAACAAGGCGCAAGTATGCGCCAAATTGTGTCGCCCACGGCGGAAGTGAATTCCGCCTATGGCAAGAGAATTGGAATGGTTTCGAACATTTCTTTGCTCGGCCCGCGGACGCGCGAGGGCCCACCCGCGCGTCATCCTGAGCCCTTATCTCGCCCTCCCCCGTTGAAGGGGGAGGGGTAGGGGAGGGGGTTGTGTTTCCTCATTGTCATCCCGAGCCGCGCGTAAGCGCGTGTCGAGGGATCTCCATTTTTCCATTGTCATTCCGAGCTTGTCGAGGGATCTCCATGTTTCCATTGTCATCCCGAGCTTGTCGAGGGATCTCCACTGCAATAGAGATTTCTCGACTACGCCTTCGGCTCCGCTCGAAATGACATCGACCCACGGAGCTCCGCCCGTTTGCTGGGATCCTTCGGGCCTAAAGGCCCTCAGGATGAGCGGGGGCTCAGGATGAGCGGTCGCCTTCAATCCAAGGCGTCCAAAATGGTGGAGAGCTCCGATTTGAGACTTTGAAGGGCGCGGGCGCAGTTCTTTTTGTATTGCTCGGTCGTCGAGCCCGAGCCGTACACGTCGGAGATGGCCTTCACCGACGTAAAGGGCACGTCTGCATACTTGCACACCTCGGCGATCGCGCCGCCTTCCATGTCGCGGATATCGCACCCCAGTTTGAGTAAAAGCGCGTGATCGGTCGGCGAATCGTTGAATCTGTCCCCCGTGCCGAGCGCACGGCGCTCATAGGGAAGGAGAGGGCAGAAGAGGGGCAGAAAGTTTTCCGTCTCGCCGTCGAGCGTCCCGATCTCCTTGCCCGAGATCTGCTGAAGATCGAAATCATATTGCACGGCCCTGTCGATGAAGTAGAGCTCGCCTATTTGCGTATTTTTGCCCAGCCCGCCCGCGACGCCGAAGTTGAGAATGCGGTCGGCCCCCGCTTGCAGTGCGACGCACGTCCCCGCGGCGGCATTGACCTTGCCCACGCCCGAGATGACGAGAATGAGCTTGTGGCCGAACGCTTTGCCGAAAAATGTCGTTTTTCCGCACATATGTTGCGTTTTTTTGATTTTCATGGAATCGAGCAGCGGCTCCGCCTCCGATTCCATTGCAATGACAAGACCAAGCATAATATCTCCTTTTCGATGAATTCTTTTCAAGAGCGAAAAGAATTCATCGAGGGGTTAATTCCCGTAATTCACTTTTACTCCACTGCCACCCGCTCCGCCTTTCATTCAGACATTAAGGTTCCCGTAGGGTACCGCGTCGCGACACTGCGCAGTTTGCGCGGTTTTGCGTGAGCGCAAAACCGTTGCTTTGAACGCAGGTCGCTCCTTTTCCCAAAAAATCTTGTTTGGCAATATTTTTTGGGAGCCCTGTGGCTTAGGCGGGGAGACCCCGCCCCGCGCAGTGAGTGGGGAACGACACCCCCTCACCCGCTACGCGGGAGCTCCCCCTCAAGGGGCGCCAAGGATCCGCCTTGCCCACCCCTCGATGGGTGGGTGTCGAGCGTAGCGAAGGATCCCAGCAAACGGGCGGACTTTAATGAATAATTAGAATGTTGCTCCGTAGGTTCAATAAGATCCTTCGGGCTTCGCCCTCAGGATGAGCGGGCATTTCTATTATAACAACTTTTCTGCCAATTTGCAATCGCAGGAATACTTCTTTTTGCGAAAGAGCATAAAAAACGCAAGGAGGTTCCTATGGATCCGTTTGCATTGAAGCCGCAGAAGGCGGACAAGATTTTCACCACTTGGAAGAATGTGCTCGTCAAGCCCTACAATAAGAATGAAGTCGACCCCTACACCCGTCTCAGGGTCATTCTGATGTCGGGAACGGAGTTCGAGAGCGTTCGGCTCTCCAATTCATTCACGCGCATGTGTGCAAACAATGACGTGAGGCGCCGCCTCGCCTACATGCGGAGGGGCGAGCAGATCCAGCAAAAGCGTGTGGCCTCGTTAAAACCCGCCAACGAGAGCATCATCGAGCACACCATCGGCTATGAACAGCTCGCTGTCGACCTCACGGCCAACCTCGCTGTCACCGAGAAAAATTCCTACGTCAAGAAACAGCTCGACTTCGCCCTTTTGGAAGATTTCGATCACTTATATCGCTATTCCGACCTCATGGAGCTCGAGAAGGCGGGGGATCCCAAGAAACTTGTCGGCGACTACACGGAGATCATGCCCGGCCGTCCGACCGTCGCCGAGTACCGTCATCCCCACGACGACGTCAATTTCTACCTCAACAATTATTTGAACGACCTCAAGACCAAGCTCAACGTCAACATCATCACGGCGGCCGAACAGCAGACGATGAACTTCTATATGAACGTCGCCAACCTCTACGCCTCGCCCCTCGGCAGAAAGCTGTATAACGAGATCGCCATGATCGAGGAACAGCACGTCACGGGCTACGGTTGCCTCAAAGACCCCACCGCGACCCCCTTTGAGTGCCTTCTCATGAACGAATATACCGAGGCATATCTCTACTATTCCTGCTATATGGACGAAAAGGACGAGCGCATCAAGAAGATCTGGGAGATGCACTTCGAGGAAGAGGTCGCCCATCTCCACGAGGCGGCAGACCTTTTGCGGACGTACGAGGGAAAAGTCTGGCAGCAGGTCCTGCCCGAGGGCGGGGAGTTCCCCGAACTCTTGAAGTTCCGTTCGCAGAAGGAGTATGTAAGGGAAATTTTGAAGAGCGTGCGGCTCACCGCCGTCGAAGAGGGTTGGGAAGAGCTCGACAAGATGCCCGACAAGTTCCGCTATTTCGGCTACAATGCCAAGATCAACGGCGATCCCAAGACGGTGGGAACGCACATCGTCATCGACAAGGCGATCTCGGCATTCAAGTACGACTACCGCATCCAGAACAAGGAGCACCCGATCAAGGCCCTCTCCGACCGCAAGAAGGACAACGTGGACATCGCAAGAGTGAAGGGAAAGTGATCGACCCCGTGCGCTCATTCTGAGGGCGCAGCCGCCACGCGCAGTAGATTTATGCCCTCTCCCAAGGAGAGGGGTAGGGGAGTGGGCAAAAGCCTTCACCCCTGTGGGGGGAAGGTGGCACGACGTAGTCGTGACGGATGAGGGGCATTCAAATCAGAAGCACCCCTCAACAGTCGCCTGCGGCGACAGTTTCCCCCACAGGGGGAAACCTTGACTGCGGTGATGGTTCGACGGAGCTCACCATGACGGGACCAGAATGTTTCCGTAGGTCTGCGGTGATGGTTCGACGGAGCTCACCATGACGGGATTTGGGACGTCGGCGTAGGAGCGAATCGCGCTTTGACAAATCCGATCCAACGTGTTATAATCACCCCATGGTCATCTACTACACGGCGGAAAAGACGGAAAGCGGGGAGTTCCTCAAAAAAGTCCTCAAAAATTACGGCGGGGCTTCACGAATTCTCCGCACGAAAAACGGCAAGCCCTATCTTGAAAAGGGCGAGGCGGAATTCAGCCTCACCCACACGGACGGGCTTGCCGCCGTTGCGGTCGGGACGCAAAGGGTTGGGCTCGACGCCGAACGTCGCAGGCTCCGCAAGATCGACGCTCTCGTCTCCCGTCTCCGTCCCCGTGAACGGGAAGAGGATTTTTTCGAACTCTGGACGGCCAAAGAGGCGTATGTCAAGTACCTCGGCGGCACGCTCGCAGAATATCTTCCCCATTTAGAGTATAAAAAAGGCGTCCTTTTTTATAAGGACGCGCCGACCGACGTTCAAATCAAGCACTTTGCGCTCGAGGGCTGCACCGTCTGCATCTGCACGGAGCGGGAAGAGCAGTTCACCCTCGTCAAGCTCTAAACTTCATACCATTCTCCCTCTTGCGGGACGATCGCGTCCGCATCGGGGAGAATTTTTTTGACGGCGGGGGAGAACTTTTTCATGTTTTCTCTGTGGGTGAGCGGGGGGAAGGCGTCGTCGAAGTGGTCGGCCATGACGGCAGTGGGCCTGAACGCCTCCAAAAATTTCTCCATATACTTGTGCATGCGGCTCCTGCCCTGATAGGGGAACACGAGTAGGTCCGCGCCCTGCGGATAGGAGACGCTCTCGTCCATGCCCGCCGAACCGAGCACGACGACGGACTTTTCCCCGTCGGAGATGTGGAGCGCATAGCAGTCGCCATGCAACTTGTATTGAAGGGCATGGTGACAGAGTTTCAGACATTTCACGGCATGCAGCCAGGTACGGGGCGCAAAGGTGACACGGAGCACGGTCGCGGCGTCAAAGACGCAGTGGCGGCTCTGATAGGTGTGAACGGTGAACGCCCCGATCTTGATCTCCTCGTTTGCGGCATAGGGGATCATGCCGTCCGTGTTCATCCTGAACTTTTCGGCATGACGGATCCCGTTTTCGGAGACAAAGACGGGAATGACGTCTCCCATGAAGGCGCCGATGTCCCCGAAATGGTCGAGATGGGGATGGGTGATGAAGATCGCCTGCGCAGACTTCGCCTCTTCCATCGGGATACGGTACAGCGACGGATTCAGATCTTTCAGATACGGGTCAATGAGGATCCGCGAATCCCCGCTCTCGATGAGCAGCGACGCGGTCCCGTACCACTTGATTCTCATAGGTATGCAACTCTCCAATAACGTTGGATATTATAGCATTTTGTTTGTCGCTTGACAATCTTTTTTCCCGTATGTGCGAAAGAAAATTTCTTCCGAATAAAAATATGCCCGATGTGCAAAAATATCACCATGAAAAAGTTTGTGCGCGTGTTGCTTGTTGCTCTTTGTTCCATGGCGGTTTTTCTCCTCGCCGGCTGCGAGACGGAGAATTTGAGCTCGCTCAAGGATATCTCCCGTCCCTATACGGGGGTCTATGAGTGCGAGAAGATCAGCCTCGGCGACAGGGACATGACGGACAAGTTCGAAAAACTCACCCTCGAGCTCAAGCCCGACGGCACCTTTACGGCAGCGTATGAGACGGCGGAGGGCAGACAGGGCAGCTACAGCGGCGCCTACGCGCTCGACACGGAGAAGGGGGAGATCGTCCTCTCGGCCAAACAGGGGACGAGGACGGGCTCTTTCACTTTCCCCTATGAGAAGGGCACGATCGTCATTGACCGCAATCTCTTCGGGACCCCGCTGCACGCCGAATTCAGCATGCCCTGACTTGACAAGATCCTGCACATATGTTACAATTTTTCCGAGGTGACATATGACGAAGGGAGAAAAGGCAAAGCAGTATTTTTTGAACGGCTGTAACTGTGCGCAGGCCGTCGCGCTGGCCTTCCGCGAGGAGACGGGGCTCGACGAACAGAGCCTCTTGCGGGCGACGGTCGCGCTCGGCGGAGGGCTCGGCCGTCTCAGGGAGACTTGTGGCGCCGTGTCGGGCGGGGCGGTCGCCTTGGGGCTCATCTTTCCCGAAAAGGACAAGAGCGAGATCTACGCCCTCGTACAGGAGCTCGCGCTGTGCTTTCGGACACAGAACGGCAGCTACCGTTGCGGGGAACTCCTCTCGGGCGCGGGCGTTCGCACGGATACGGCCCCGCAGGCGGAGACGCGGAATGCGGCATACTACAAAAAGCGTCCCTGTCCCGACCTCGTTTCGGACGCGGCGGACATACTCGAAGGCATCGTAAGAGAGCAGAAACAGACATAAAACAAGCGGGCGGCGGAGCGATCCGTCACCCGTTTTTTTGCACATATGTTGCGTTTTTTTGAGAAATGACCAATTTTCGGACGTCTGTGCGCCGTAAAAGAAAAGTCCTTGCAGTTTATCTGAAATCACAGTCCACGGCGTGGTCGTTGATGACGCCTACGCCCTGCAGATAGGAGTAGACGATCGTCGGGCCGACAAATTTGAACCCACGTTTCTTGAGTTCGGCGGAGACCTTTTCCGAAAAATCGTCCCGTGCGGGCATGTCACGGACATCTGTCAACCGATGGTCGACGACTTTTCCGCCCGTAAAGCCCCAAAGGAAGGCGTCAAAGCTGCCGAACTCTTCCTGCACCTTGAGGAAGGCCCGCGCGTTCGAGACGGCGGCCTCGATCTTGCTGCGGTTGCGGATGATGCCGCGGTCCCGAAGGAGCTCCCCGATCTTGGTTTCATCATAGGAAGAGACGGTTTTGGGATCGAATCCGTCGAATGCCTTGCGGAAATTCTCTTCCTTCTCGAGGATGAGCGCCCAGCTGACGCCCGCCTGCATGCCTTCCAAAACGAGCATGGCGTAGAGCTCCCCGTCACGGTGCTCGGGCTTGCACCAACGCGTATCGTGATAGAGAAGGGATTTTTTTGTGGCCTTTCCCCCGAAACAAAAATCACAGCGTTTCTTTTCCATGGTTTGATTATATCACACCGCCGCCCATCTTGCAACTCGCCGTGTTCATTTACTGTCCGAACAAAATCAAAATGGCCCCCGCCCATTCAAACGAATGGGGTTCCCGAAAAAGATTGTAGAGCAAGATTTTTCGGGAAAAGGAGCGGCAAAGCGGTGAGCGGACAGGTTAGATAGTCTGACCATACGCACACCGTGGATATTATATAGTTTGAGACAAAAAATGCCACTGAAAGCGTAAAATGATTTTTAGAAGTCCAAATTAAAAAGAAAATCACTCTCCAAATTAAAAACACAAAAATTTTTCAACGGCTTTATGTCAATTTCAATATGATCTTGATCCTGGGGAACGAGAGGTGTAAACTTATTTTTGTTGTTGGACAAAAAAATAAATCGAAGTTCATTTTGATTTTTGTAGTGACTATCTTTAATAAAATATTACTTTCGCTATTTTATTGTCACCAAAATGATGATTTAGTAACAAATTAGTAGAATAATAGAGAGATGAAATTATGATTACTCAGCAGGTTGGATTACGAATAAAAGAACTTCGACATAAACTTGGAATCAGCCAGGAAGATTTAGCGGCACGCGCCGATGTTCATCATACCCATATAGCGAGTTTGGAAGTAGGGAAGAGAAATCGCTTTGCTTACAATTTGCGCTCGGCGGACGTGGCGCTTACTACATGCCATGCCGCCTCTTTGTCGTCACGATGCTCCGTTTTGTAACGGTTCCCATAACGATACAATAAATTGTATGTGATTTTCAAACAAAAAATAACCCGTCGGGGAGCGTCCCGATGGGTTATTTTAACACAAATGGCCGTCTATTAGGTTATTAGACGGTCATTTGTGCTGTCATTATACTATACCGCTCGGAAGATGTCAATAGTTTTTTGAAAAAAATTTTCAAAAATTGTCAAAAAATGTTTTTATGAAACAAAAATAGCGAAAAATTTTTTTATTTTGTACGCCTATTAACCTATTAGATGAACACAATTGCACAAAAAAGTCACTCGATCCACAAAATTCTGCGGGCGCAAGGGCGTCTCCGC
>CANREC010000027.1 GCA_947629535.1 uncultured Clostridia bacterium
GTGGTCGCCTTCATCTCGACCTCGATTCCGTACTTCTTGCCGGCCTCAATGGTCGCGCCCGCGAGAGGCGCCTTTGTCACGATCGTCCAGATGCCGTCTTTGGTGTTGTACTTGGTGATATCGAGCTTGACGGCCTGTTCGGTGGCGTCATAGGCGAGCGTACCTTCCGCATTCTCCCACAGATGATCGATCGTAAGACCGCCGGTGCCCGTGGAGGAATTCAGCGAGAAGAGATCGGTCTCCGTGTTGGAGCCCGTCGTTTTCCAGATGGTGATCTTCTCAAAATCCGCCTTGAAAGCGTTCGGATTATTGCCGACGCCGAGGCCGACACGGAAGAGAACTTCCGCCTGATTTCCTTGAAGAAGATCCTCCGTGATCTCGAAGTCAAGCGCGTATACTTTGTACTCGGCGCCGAGTTTCATGTCGTTCGTCTCGGGGTTATTGTACTTGCCGCCACCGAGATTGCGTTTCTTCCATGTTTCATCGCCTTGGTTCTTAAATTCTTCCTTGAGGCTGTTCTCGTTGAGTTCGGCAATCATGTTGATCTCGACATTTTCGCTCGATTTTGCCCACACGGCGAACTTGTATCTGCCGACGGCAAGGTCTTCGAAGTTTCTCGTGAGCATGAGTTCGCCGTCACCTGCTCCGTTGCGGTCGGTCACATCGACTTCAAGCTGGCCCTCTTTGAGGGTCGCGCTTGCCTTTGTGCCTTCCTTCTTGTTGGTGAGGCTCCACCAGTGGTTGTTCCCCTCACCTTCATTGCCTTCCGCCCAGTCATATTTAGGGTTGATGTCGGAGAAGTCCGCCTTGTACACGTTGACGAGCTCGGCTGCCGCCTGTTTGACATAGAGAGTGCAGAACTCTTCCTCCGATTCCTTCCCGCCCGAGTCTTTGACGGAATAGCGGACCTGATATCCGCGCGATTCGTTGGGTTCGGTGGGCGTTGTCTTGCCGCCCGTGAAGGTGAGACCTCTTGCAGAGACCTCGATCTTGGAGGTGAGGTCACCGTCCTCTTTGTCCGTCGCAGTGACGCCCTCAAGTGCGTTCCATTCCTCGCCGACCATGACCGTCGCAGTTTCGGGCACGCCCGAGAGTGTCGGCGCGGTGTTGTTATTGTCTCCCCCTTCGCCACAGCCTGCGAGCATGGAGAGGGCGAGAGCCGCCGCAATTCCTATCGCAAAAATTTTTTTCATATTATCATCCTCCCTGCTACATTATTTTCCCGTGACGCTGTCATACGCTGCCTGATAGACTTCCAGCACTTCATTGATACCGACGCCCGGGCCCTTCAGTGTATTGATGTAGGTGTTCCACTGGTCGTCGGAAACGCCCTGATAGAGGAATTTCGTCAGATTTGCCATCTGCGTCGTGATCGAGGCATTGTAGCGTGCGATCTTATCCTGCTGCGCGATGGTGAACTGAAGGTTGGGAATGGGCTCGACCTTGTGCTTAAGATGTTCTTCCGAAACATAGGGATGGACATACAGCTTGAGACGGTCGAGGCGGAGTTGTGCACGCTCCTCCATCTGAACGGTATTCTGCCATTCATTCTCGGTGAGATAGCAGATGCCGAGCGGGGCGTTCTTGAGACGGATCTCGTCTGCCGTCTTGCCGCCCGTCTCCTCCTTGGGAACGAGCTTGCCGTTCGCTTTTTCTTCCTCAAAGGCGATGCCGATGGGGCCGTAGTTGATCTGTGCAGAGATGTCGGGCATGTAGTAGCGGTCAAAGTAGGTGAGAAGGACTTCTACATTGGGGACCTTCGCAAAGAACACAAGTTCCCCCGTATCGATCTCGGGCGTGTTGGCAATGCTCACGGTCTGGCGATCCTTATACTTTCCGCCTTTGTAACTCTGCGGTCCCTTGAGGGGAGCGCAGCAGATGTAGTGATCGGGATCGGTAACCACCGTCTTGCTCTCCCACCAGTAGAAGGCGCCGTATTTTTCGCCCTTGACGATCTCTGCGGGATCGGTCACGCCGTCGCCGCTCTTACCGTTTGCGAGGAAACTGTCCTGCGACTGCTCGAAGGAGACCTTATCAATGAGCCCCTTGTTGACCCATTGATATATGTACTGCACGGCGTCTTTATACCCATCTTCAAGGTAGGTATAGGTCACTTTGCCGTCCTTGACGACGCGGTGATCGGGGTTGTCATTGATGCCGAACATGCCGAAGAGGTCGCATTGGTTGCCCTGCCAGTTCTGGGAAACGAAGTTCATCGGACGCTCGTCTTTGACGTCACCGTTGCCGTTCATGTCGGTTTCCTTGAAATAGGTAAGGAGCTCTTCCATCTGGTCGGCATTGAGCTGAAGTCCGTCCTTGACGTCGGCCTTGCTGACGCCCACAAGTTTCCCTGCGTCGATGGCTTTCTCTGTCCACGCCTTGTTGAGGAAGAGAAGGTTGGGATACTGTTTGAGCCCCATCTCCTCCACGCGGGGAAGGGTGTAGATCTTGCCGTCGTCCACGTTGGTGATCTGGCGCTTGATGTCGGGACGCGCCTCGAGGATCTTCGAGAAGTTGGGCATGTACTGCAGGTAATCGCTGATCGCAAGGATCCTTCCGCGGTCGGCGTACTGGGAGACTTCGGTGGGCGTGAGGCCCGCATGGTAAATGGCGTCCGTCCCCTCGGGCCTGCTCAGCTTGAGGGTCTTTTGGTCGCCGTAGGAAGATTCCGCAACATTTTCCCATACGACGTTGACGTTGGTCTCTTCGAAGAGCGTCTCCATGATCTGCATATCGTTGTAGTCGTCCGCCGAGCTGTTCTTGGAAGAATAGACGTTGAAAGAGATCTTCTTTGCGCCTTCCTCGTTGAGGATGGGCTTGGTAGTATCCGTCCACTGATAGCCGTATTTTTCCACGAGTTCCTCGACGGTATTCTGTTCGCGGTTATCACCGCCGCCGCACGCGACCGCCGAGAAGGCGATCACCGCCGTACAACCGATCGCAAGTGCCGAAAGCAGTTTTTTCATAATTTTTTACTCCTTATAAATATTTTCGGTGTTGGGTCTCTCTGCGAGAAGGGGTAAAACGGTATATGTAAGGGGGAAAAACCGTTTTACCCGCTCCCCAAAGAGGTAAAAAGGATCTAATCCTTGAGCGAGCCGACGAGGACGCCCTGTGCAAAGTATTTCTGCACGAAAGGATAGAGACAGAAAACGGGAAGGCTCGAGATGATGACCGTGACGTATTTGAGCTGATTTGCGAGGAGCATATTCTCGTACATCGACTCGCCGCCCGCCGAAGATTCTGCCGCCGTGAGGATGTCCCTTAGGACGAGCTGCAACGGATAGAGATTGCTGTTGCTCAAAAAGATCATTGCGTTGAAATAGCTGTTCCACTGTCCGATCGCATAGTAGAGCGCAAGGACTGCAATGATGGGTGCGGAGATGGGAAGAATGATGGAGATGAACATTCTTGCCCTGTTTGCGCCGTCAAGTTCCGCAGCCTCGACGATGCTGTCGGGAACGCCCGTCTGGAAGAAGGTCTTTGCCATAAAGAGGTTCCAAGCGGAGACGGTGCCGGGAAGGATGATCGCGAGCGGCGTATTGAGCATGCCGAGATTGCTCACGACATTATAGAAGGGAATGAGGCCGCCGCCGAAGAACATCGTGATCGTGAAGAAGATCATCCAGAACTTACGGAAAGGAAGCGTCTTTCTCGAGAGCGCCCACGCGGCCGCAAGGGTGAAGAGCACGCTGAGCGCCGTATATACGGCCGTGTACCAGATGGTATTTGCGTAACCGATCCAGATATCGAGGCGCTGAAAGCACGTCGCGTAGCCGCCGAAGTCCACACTGACGGGCCACAGGAACACTTTGCCTGCAAAGACGGCCTCTGCGCTCGAGAATGACGCGACAATGACGAACCAGAGCGGGTAAAGCACGATGAGTGCGAGGAGCCCGAGAATGATGTAGGTGATGATGTAGTACACGCGGTCGCCCGTGGTCTCCTTGACCTTTCTGCGGCGCTGTTTCTTGGGCGCCTCCGAGGAAGGAACGGGCGAGGTCATGACTTCGTTTTCCAATGCGGGAGTGTTTTCCATGATGTTCCTCCTTAAAAGAGCGAGTTCTCGGAGAACCGCTTGGAAGTCGTGTTCGCGATGATGAGCAGGATGAGGTTGATGACCGAGTTGAAGAGGCCGACCGCCGTCGCATATCCTGCGTTGCCTTCCTTGATACCCTGCTTATACACATAGGTCGCGATGATCTCGCTCACGCCCATGTTGCCTTCCGTCTGCATGAGGAGGACCTTCTCATAGCCGACGCCCATGAGACCGCCGATCGACATGATGAGCATGATGGAGATGATGGGCATGATCGCGGGAAGGTCGACGTGAAGGATGCGCTGGAAACGGGATGCGCCGTCGATCTGGGCCGCCTCATGCTGCGCTTGGTCTACGCCCGAGAGCGCCGCAAGGTAGATGATGGAGCTCCAGCCGAAATCCTGCCAGTTGCTCGAGAGGATGTACATGGGACGGAAGGCCCCTTCCGAGAGGAAGAAGGAATATCTCTCCCCTCCCGCGCTCTCGATGATGTTGTTGACGAGACCGTATCTTCCGAAGAAGAGATACAGCATACCGACGAGAACGACGAGGGAAATGAAGTGCGGCCCGTTGAACACCGTCTGCAGGAACTTGGAGATCTTCTTGTTCTTCGTCGTGTGCAGCATGACGGCGACGATGATGGGAAGAGGGAAACCGATGATAAAGCCGAGGATGCAGAGCAGGAATGTGTTCTCCATATACGGCCAGAACATGGGATCCGAGAAAAAATTCGTGAAGTTTTCAAATCCGATCCATCTTCCGTCCAAGATGTTGTCGCCGGGCATGAAGTCCTGAAAGGCGATCAGAAGGCCGTACATCGGGATGTAGGCAAAAATGAACGTCACGACAACGGCGGGGATCAGGAAGAGAAGGTAGCTCCAGTTTCCCTTGAAATTTCTTGCAAAGTCACTCTTTTTGAATCTTTTCCAGAACGATTCTTTGCTTTGCACGACGGTTCCCTCTGCGGGAGTTTCCGCGCTTTCTGCGGCGACGGGTTCCGCGAGCTCTTCCGCTTGCAAATTCTCCATACAAATACCTCCTTATCGATCGGCGGGGCGTTGCCCCGTGTTGATTCCTATTATAATGGTGCCTTTTGGGTCGTCAAGGACAGATCCGCTTTTCCTTCTTTATTTGTGTATTTGCACAAATCGCCCCTTTTGATTTGTGCAAAAAGTCAAATAAATATTGACATTTTCTCATTTCGTGGTATAATGGAACAAAAGAAAAGGCAAGGAATGTAATTCAATAACATGAAAAGAGAGAGGATCACAATTCAAGACATTGCAAATTCCCTCGGTCTTTCCCGCAATACCGTTTCAAAAGCATTGAACGGGCAATATGTGCCCCCTCGCACGCGCGAGCAGGTCCTCAATGCAGCGATCGAACTCGGCTACAAGAGCTATAAGACGGTCGCAGCGGCCGACGCCGACGTCCCCCACCGCAGGATCGTCCTCATCACTTCCAAACTCCTCATGACGATGACCTTCTTCGTCCATGTCGTGAGGGGCATCGAATCTGCCCTCTCCGAGGACGAGAACGTCGAGCTTTTGCAGTTCACGGCGACGAAAACTTCCTTCTTTAACCGCCTCGTTGACTATCTCAACGAAAACAAGGTGGACGGCATCATCTGCATGGAGCTCTTTCAGGCCGACTATGTGCCAAAACTCATCGAGCTCGGCTATCCGACCGTCTTTTTCGATTTCCCCATCTATGTTTCCACTGCGGGGAATTATGACATCGTCCTGCCCGAAAGTTTCTCTTCCGTCAAAAATTTCTGTCTCTCGCTCATCGGCGAACAGGATTGCAGCAGTTTCGGGTTCGTCGGCGACTATACGCACTGCACTTCCTTCTATGAACGGTTCCTCGCCATGCGCGAGGCGATCTTCCTGTCCGGGCTCGAATATAAAGCCGAATGTTCGGTCATCGAAAAGGATTCCTTCCCCTACGGAAACCCGCGGGAGCTCGCCAAGGTGTTTGCGAAGATGAGCGCGATCCCCGATGTTTTCGTCGCCGCGAACGACACGATCGCCATCGCCACGATCGAGGCGCTCAAGCTCCTGCACAGGAAAGTCCCGCGGGACGTTTTGGTCCTCGGGTTCGACAATCTCCCCGAATCAAAGACCTTTGATCCGCAGATCACGACCTTCAACGTGGATAAGACGGGCATCGGCAAGAAACTCCTCTCCGTCCTTCTCGACCGTATCGCCCATCCCCGCCAAAAAACGCAGATCATTCATCTCCAATCCAAACCCATCATCCGCCAGACAACATAGTATGACAGATAAAACTTTTATCAAATGGATCGCGTGGGATAATGCACTTTTGTATTTGCAAAAATGATGACGGGAAGTTCCCGTCTTTTTCATTTTGTTTTCCATATTTATTTAGAAAGTAATATGTACGTCCGCAGGGGGTATTTGCTGTCGGGAAACAGGAAAGGAGATTTTTTGATAAAAAGTAGCTAATTATTTTTTTGAAAAAACTTTTTTTGTACTTTTTTCTCGATTTCTCTTGACATTGGAAAAATAGTATGATACTATAATGTCAAAAAAAGGAGATATCATCATGGAGTACAGTCAAGTTATTTTGGAAATGTTGGAACGCATCAAGACGTTGGAGAGCAAGGTGAGCGCGCTCGAGCAGCGTATCCCTGCGCCAACGCAGAAAAAGGAGCCCGACAGCCTCGATCTTGTCAGCGCAAAGTACAAAAAACTTGCGGAATACCTTCTCTCGTCGGGGAAAGACCGTGTTTCGCTCACTTACAGGCAGATCGAAGAGATTTTAGGGTTCCCCCTTCCCGAGACGGCAAGAAAATTCAAGCAGTCCTTTTGGGCGAACACGGAGAGACATTCCTATGCGTCTGGCTGGATGGCTGTCGGATATCGTGCCCGCGTCGACCGCAGCACCGACACGGTGACTTTTATGAAAAGAGCATAAGGAGGGACCATGAAACTCACCTATTTAGAATTTGTCGAGATCATCATCGACAAGCTCAAGCGGGACGGCGGCCTCTCCCGCCACACCATGCTGAACAAGCGGGAAATGAAACTGTGGCTGTCAACGGAAGGAAACGGGATCATAACTTCCAATTATTCCTCTCTGAATTGTAAATTTATGGTCCTTTACGATATCCTCACGAAGGCGGCCGAGCTCGGCGGGGAAATGTACCTCGGGGCGAATGCCGCCCAAAACGGCTGTAAGATCGGGAGCGCGGAACTGCCCGTCGACACGATAGACGGTTTCATCTCCGTCAAATGGTATGGAAAACACATCGGGGAAAGCACCCAACGCAGGTCCACCTACTATGCCTATGTGCTCGAATGGGCAGGTTTTGTGGTCGACCACAGGGGCGGATACATCACGGTCAAAACGGAATTTATGCAGGAATGACCGACGCGCCGCCCGCAAACTCTCTGCATATGACGGGCGGGAATGTGACATAATCTAAAGAAAGTCCAAATATATTACACAAAATTAAAATATTCATTTCGCAGAATCGTTTTATGATTTAGAATAGAGATATGAAACAGATGAAAAGATCCTTCTTGCTTCTCCTTTGCGCGATATTTTGTCTGTACACGCTTACAGGCTGTCAATTCGAATTTATGAACGACAAGGAGAATAACGCCTCCGAAAGCGAGGAGCCGAACGAGGACAAGGGCGATGATCCGTCCGGGCCAATAGATCCCGACGCACCCGATCTTCCCGACTCCGGGAGGCCCGACGATACCGAAACGCCGTCCGATCCCAAAGACCCGGAAGAAGATCCCGATGAGCCCGAGGGCCCTTCCGTTCCCGATGAGCCGAAGGACCCCGACCCCTCCGATCCCTCCGGACCGACCCAACCCGAAGATCCTGCCGAAAAAGAAAAATATGCCTATTCTCCGCAGATCTTTTTTGAGATCCCGCGGATCTCCATCAACACGTCGGACGGATCAAGCGACTTCATCACGCGCCCCAACCGCGCCGACAAACTTGCGGGCAGGATCGATTACGTCTCGGCTGAGATCGACGTGAGCGGGCCTGAAGAAGGCATGCAGCTCACGGCCGCCCCCGCGAAGGTCAAGGCACGGGGAAATTACACACTCGAATACGATAAGAAATCCATTCGCATCAAATTCGACAAAAAACAAAATCTTTTGGGTCTCAATGAGGGCAAAGCATTCAAGAGTTGGGCCCTTCTTGCCGACTATAAGGACCTCTCGGGCCTCAATAACGCGACCGCATTCTATCTCGGCAAGACCATCTTGGGCTCCGACGGCTATTATTGCAGCGATTTCTGCACCGTGGAAGTCTATGTCAACGACCAATATTGGGGCGTCTATCTCCTCGCCGAACAGCAGGAGGCCAAAGAAGGAAGAGCGAACGCCGTCGAGGCGGACCATTTAGAGACGGGGACGGATGTCGGATATCTCATGGAATTCGACGGCTATTATTCAGATGAGGCGGCTATCCCGAACGGACAGGGCGACCCCGTTTTTACCGTCAATTATGGCGGATCGGTCAAAAAACTCAATGGCAGCTCCTACACTCCCTGGCAGAACGGATTCACTGTCAAGAGCGACCTTCAGAGCGACGATCAGCACTCCTTCCTTCAGTCCTATGTGGAGAACGTATTCCGCGTTCTGAGGGCGGCGGCATACGAAAACCATGCTCTTCGTCTGAGCGCCGACGGCACAAGGCTCGAGAATGCGGCATGCACGCCGCAAGAGGCAGTCGAGGCCGTCGTCGATCTCCCCTCTCTCGTCGATACTTATATCCTGCAGGAGATCACATGCGATCCCGACATTGCGTGGTCGAGTTTCTATATCTCCCTTGACATGCGTCAGGGCGGCAAGCACAAACTTGTATTCGAGGCTCCGTGGGACTACGACTCCGCATTCGGCATCAAGTGGGGATTCACCAATGCAAACGGCATGTATGCGGCAAACTGCGAGAACCCTTGGCTCACCGTGCTCATCCATACCGACTTTTTCCAAAAACTTATTAGGGAAAAGTGGGAGAAACTGCAAAAGTACAATATATTCAAAAACGCTCTCAAGCTCGTCGAGCAGCAGTCCGCCGCCTACATGCCCGCGTTCATCGAAAACCTTGAACGTTGGCCTTCCCGTCTTTGGGGGAACGACGAGCTCTCCTACGAGATGAACCAACTCAAGACGCAGCAGGACGCGGCAGACCACCTCTACAAGTGGCTCCGCATGCGCATCAACTATCTCGATACGGTATTCGGCAAGGGTTTGGATGTACTTGTGGAGACGCCTGTGATCATGGAGATCCCCGAAATTCCCACGGCAGCAAAACACAGATTCGAGGCGGAAAACTGTGAACACGATCCCACCATGCTCTGGGACGACTATTTCGGGGGCGCGAGCGGCGGCGCTTTCCTCAAGAATGTACAACAGGAGACGGGGAGCGCCCGTCTTGTGACGCTAACCGTCAACGTTTCCGAAAAAACGGATGTCTTTCTCTGCGTCGGCCTCAGCAAACGGTCCTTCGCGGCAGACTTCTTTGATTGGTTCGCCCTGTTCGTCAACGACGAAAAAGTCTATTTCCCCCCTCGCACGGTCGAGGCCTGTAAACAGGGCGAGCCCGAATGGGGCACATGGACGAACATAAACATCGGCTATCTCCACTTGGAAAAAGGCGAAAACACCATCCGCATTAACATGGTATCGAATGTCGCGACGAACTTGGACTATTTCGATCTGTACTGCGATGCGGAAATTGATATGATCCAAAACTGGTGAGGAAAAAGATATGAAAACGACAAAAATCGCTGCAACAGTTCTGGCTGCTCTCCTTTCCTGCTCTGTGGCTGTAGCTTGCGGCACGAGCGGCGGCGGAGACGGAAAAACGCCGCCCGAGATCGCATACACGATCGACGAAAGCCTCGTGGATACGGCGGGCGCGAACGATGAGATGTTCTACAAAAAGAATGTGGAACGCATTGAAAGTCCCCTTGCAGGAAAAACCATCTATTGGTTGGGCTCCTCCGTGACCTACGGAGCGACGTCGGGCGGCGAAGCCGTGCCCGAATTTCTCGAGGCCAAGACGGGCTGTATCTCCAAAAAAGACGCCGTCTCGGGCACGACTATCTTTGACGACGGCAATACGTCTGATACGGGAGAAAAATCTTACACACGACGTCTCGTTAACAGTACTGTTTTCAACAAAAACGAAAAAATCGACGCCTTCATCTGTCAGATCTCGACAAATGACGCATTGAGCTCCCGAAAAAAGAATTGGGGCGCGATCACGCCCGACGACAAGCTCTATCAAGAGGACTTCGACCGCTCGACGACGCTCGGCGGGATCGAGTTTATCATTGCCTATGTGACGGACACATGGAACTGCCCCGTCTATTTCTATTCGGGTGCGGAATTTTTCGACAAAGACAAGTCGTCGTCCCCCCGCGCAAACGCATCTCCCACGGGGACAGACTATGGCGAACTGGTCGGCAAGGTGCTCGAGATCGCCGCAAAATGGCAGAAATACAATATCGACGTTCGGGTCATCGACCTCTTCAACGACAAAGACTTCAATGCCAAAGTATCCGATACCTACTACAGCTGGGCCGTGAACGATCCCATCCATCCGAAAAGAGCAGGCTACCTTCAGTGGTGGATGCCTTATTTCGAACGGTTCCTGCTCGTGGCGCTCGATTTATATTGAATGTAAAACAAATTTAATATGTATCGCAATTTTATCAAACCGAATTTTAAGAACAGTATTGTCAATATTTCGGCGACGGTTGCCGATTTTTTGGGTTGTCCGAACGATAAACCCATCCTTCCCTTTCTTGCCGAAGAGTTAAGAAAAGATTACAAAAATATTGTCTTTTTTATTCTCGACGGACTTGGGATGCACCCCATGCGTACTCATTTGTCGGAAAGATCTTTCCTTGTCCGAAACATCCGACAAACGCTTACCTCCGTCTTTCCTTCAACGACGACAAACGCTACGACATCGCTCCTTTCGAACCTTTACCCCATGGAGCACGGTTGGTTCGGGTGGTCCCTCTATTTTGAGGAACTCAGACGGGAGATCAACATTTTCACTGCAGTCGATTCCTTCACGGGCGAAAAAATCGATGAGGACTATGTCAAGCGGCGCCTGCCCGCCAAGCCCTTCTATAAATCTTCCAAAATTTACCGCCCGTCCGCAATTGTTCCCGAATTTTGGCACGGCGATGAGGACGATCGGACGGTATTTCGGGACATTGACGACATGTTCTCGCTCGTAAAGTCCTGCTGTGCGGAGCGGGGAAAACGTTTTCTCTACGTCTATTGCCCCGAGCCCGATTCCGTCATGCACAAATTCGGCGTCTCCTCTCCGCAGTCAGGCGAGGTCATCAAGAAACTCAATGATTTGCTCGAAAAGCTTTCGTCGGAACTATCGGACACGCTCTTCATCGTCACGGCCGACCACGGGCAGCTCGACGTCGGGGAAAACATCCCCCTCTACGATGACGCCGAGCTCAGCGCACTGTTGCTGTGGCCGCAATCGCTTGAGGCCCGCGCAACGGCCTTTCGGGTCAAGGACGGGAAGGAAAGCGAATTTGTCGCCCTGTTCCAACAAAAATACGGCGAGGATTTTGAGCTCGTCCGAACGCGCGACCTCATCGATGCGGGTTTCTTCGGGCCGACATATGACGCATCACATGCCGCTTTCCTCGGCAACTTTATCGCGATCGGAAAGACGGACAAGACCTTCCGCATCTCCCCTCGCGGACATATTTTCAAGGGTCATCACACCTCCCTCACGGCGGAAGAAATGCTCGTTCCCCTCATCCTTTTCGGACAAAAATAAACGGCGATTTGTTTGAAAAAAGCACCCCGAAGGGTGCTTTTTTATCGAATGCCTTATTTTGCTTAAGATCTGCTTGCCGCCACAAAGGACAAAATAGAGGTATCTTTACTCATTCCGCAATACTTGACTTCGTCCGTTTCGGGGATATATTCAAAGATGAAAGCGGGAGAATAGATCGGAAGATAGACGATTTCAAGCGGACGATATACGGTCAAAAATAATCTTTCGCAGCCTACATTCCAATGTCTCAAGGCAAATTCCCACGCCTCATCCTTATAATACTCTTCGTAGATCTCCTTGAGATGCACGAATGCTGAATTCTTCGCAAGCAATTCTCCGTCGATCGTCCTCTTGTCCCCAGATGAAACTTCGGTCAAGGTCAGTGTGCACCAATCGAATTCCGGGGCGTTGTATCCGTGATCCTGTTCGAAAGTTTCCTCGATCGCATACGTTTTATTACCTATTTTATATTCAGGTATGACAGTAGGCTCGTTTTCATCATTTTTCGCATTTTGGAGAGCTTCATCGAAACGTTTCTGCATGTCCTCTTCGGGCAACTTTTCACCCGTTTTCATATCGACGGCGAAGAAAACCTCCCCCAAATCCCACTGTGCATCTTTGACAAAGATCGTATCTCCAAATCTTCTTGCCCTTGAAAACTTCGTGATCTCCGTGATCGCGGGATCACGAAAACTTACTTTTTCGTATTCCCCGTCGCCGTAAACATAATAATCGAGGATCCCTTCGTCGATATAGGCATAATCCCAGCCGTCGAAATAAGCGTTTGCGCCATCTCCCGAGCGAGTGTACTTTACGGGATCGGAATACACTTCCGCCGAATACACGGTCTCCCCGTTTTCCGCGTCCACGAGTTCGAGCAGCCCGTTGTACGTCAATGCGATATACCGTTCGTCGATGAGTCCGTGCGTCACGGGCAAATGCGCAACGTCGTAAAGGTTGAAGGGCACAATGTCTTTGATGTCTTTTATGAGCGTCAGCGTTCCCAAGCGCGCATCTGCTTTGAAAATACCAACGTCGACACGGTGACCGTTTTCGACCAAACGGTCATTTTCTATGATATCATCCCCGCGATGTGCATACTGGTGCGAAAAGATCAAACCGTCTTTTGTGTATCGGCTCCATTCAACGTAGGTGTCCTGAAATTCTCCGAACGCACAATCCACAAGCTTTTTTACTTCTGTCTTGAAGTCGAGATATGTTCCGTCAACGGTCATGCCGTATTTCGAAACAAAGTTCACACCGTTGACTTCTATTGGCACTTTCATGGCTTCCGACCTTGCCGTATCATACTCCATGCTTGCATAACCGCAACCAGCAAGGATGATCAGACAGCTCAAAGCAATTGAGACGCTCGTGACAATTTTTTTCATAACGGACCTCGAGCATATAATACCATAGCAATAAATATCTGTCAAGGACCGTTTTTGAACCGAGTTAGACCTTCCACCCCAAATAAGACGAAGTATTTTAGGGAAAAGGAGCGGCAAGCGGCAAAGGATAGTGCCCGCCAAATGGCGGGCGCTTCAAAACGTCGCGTTACAAACAGGGCTCCCAAAAAAAGACGAAGTATTTTTTGGGGATAAGGAGCCACAGGCGTAAAAAGCGAAGAAGTTGCCCTGTTGGGCAACTTCTCGCATAATGCGCCTTGCACTCATCAGGGCTTCCAAAAAATATTGCGTAGCAAGATTTTTTGGGAAAAGGAGCAACCGACGTTAAAAAGCAAGCCCTTGCCGAATGGCAAGGGATTTGCATAATGCGTCGTGTTGCGACGTGGTGCCGCTGAACGGGGTCGAACCGATACGACGTCTCCGTCACGGGATCCTAAATCCCGCGTGTCTGCCAATTTCACCACAGCGGCTTGTTTTGAAAAAGCACCCGACGGGGTGCTTTTTGCCTTTGGTGCGGATGACAGGACTTGAACCTGCATGGTCTCCCACAGGAACCTGAAACCTGCGCGTCTGCCAGTTTCGCCACATCCGCCCGATTCCCGTATTTTTACTCGGCCGAGAATGCCGAGGCGGTAGGTCAACCCCGCCGAAACTCCGTCTTGACGACCTCGTCTCCACTGCCGTCGAGGAGCCAAACCTTTCCTCCGCTTGAGATTGTTTTGACGGCCTCGCCGTTTACAAATTCCACGGCGGCGTCGTCCTCAATGCCCCAAGCACAACATTTATTATATCTTACTATTTCATCAAAGTCAAGCATTCTTTCGTTGTAATGGGGAGAAATTTTTCCCTTCAGCCAACCGAGGCCCTTGTACATCCTGTATTCCCCTTCGATCACAGAATCGGAGTACATGTCCTCGAACCAACAGATCGCCCCCGCCGATAGTCCCGTCAAAAACGTTCCCCTCTCGTAGGCGTCACGGATGAGCTCCAAAAGGCCCGTTCTTTCCCATTCCTCGAGCATGAATACGGTATTCCCGCCGCCGATATAGAGAAAGTCCGCCTTCTCGAACTTGTCGCGCATCTTTTCCATGTCGATCTCGCGGCCGACGGTCAGCGCGACGTCCGTCTTGATGTCGAATTTCCCCGTGTAGACCTTGTGAAAGGTATTGTAATATGGCATGCAGTCGTGGCTTGCGGTGGGAAGGAAGAGCCCGCATGCACGTCTGTCCCCTGCCGCCTTTTTTGCCTCGGCGGCGATATAGGCGTCGATGGCAAGTTTCTCGGCGGGTAAAGTTTCCCTGCCTTTCCCCTGCCCTCCGCCGATCGCAAGGATGCGCTTATCCATCATCCTCGTCCTTTTTGGCGTTATCTTTGGAATTTTCTTCCTTCTCTGCCGTCTCTTCGTCGGCTGCGGAAATGCCCGCCGTGCGGTCAACGGGGAGCGCATAGATGACCCCGCAAGCGGGAGTTTTCAGCCCGACGCCATCGGAAAGGGCGTCCATGATGGCCTGTGTGCGCTCCTTCTTGGTGAGGATGAGGAGCATCTCCTCCTCCTCAAGGAGCGTGATGCCGATGAATTGCTCGGCCTTTTGGTTTTCGGTCGCGCGGGCGCGGATGACGGTCCCGCCCGATGCACCTGCCGCGCGGGCGGCCTCCATTGCGGCGTCCACGTTGCCCGCACGCATGGCGGCGATGACGAGATTGTATTTTCTTTCTTCACTGCTCATGACCTTTTTCAGCTCCTGCGTTTTATTGACCGAGGCCTCCGCGATCCCATCCGCGACCTTTTGGGAGATGCCCGCAAGGGGCACGGTGAAACAAATGCCCTTCCCTGCGAGGTAGAGCGACATCTGCACGCGGAGCCCCTTCATGATCCTCTCCTCGTCTGCCTCGGGGATGATGGAGAAAATGATGATCTTTTCCGTCTGTCCGATGCCGAGATAATCGAGCAGCGCCGAATAGGCGGTGCCGTATCCCGTAAAGGAAATGCTGAGTGCGACGGAGAGCTCGTTCAGGATCTCCTTGACCTTTCTCCCGTTCCCGCGCGTCACGACACTGACGAGAAATTTGGGGCGGGAAGGCCTGTTCGTCGGCGGCGGTTTGAGAATGTGCATGGCGGCCGCCACCTTTTTGACGGGTTTCAAAATGTTATTCTCCGACATCTCAATCCACCTCGTATAACAGGATCCTGTCCTGTCCCGTAAGGAAAGTCCTCTTGATCTTGTTGGTCTTGATCTTATATGCGATGCCGAGGATCTGGATGGAGATCAGCGGCGTCAAGGCGACGAACGCGACGCAGCCGAACGCGTCCGTCATGATGGCCTCGGGGCGCAACACGTTACATGCGCCGATCGCCATGGGGAGCACGAAGGATGAGACGAGAGCGCCGCTCGCGACGCCGCCCGAGTCAAATGCGATGCCCGTGAACATCGGCGGCGTAAAGAAGGTAAGAAACAGCGCGACCGCATACCCGGGGATCAGAACGTACAGAATGGGGATATCCAAAATGATCCTGAGCATCGCAAGGCCAAGCGAAATACAGACGCCGATACAGAGCCCCTTCCTCATGGCGCTTGCGCGGATCGCACCCGCCGACTGGCGCTCGACCTGCTTGTTGAGGACATGGACCGCGGGTTCTGCAGCGACGATGAAATAACCGAGGATCATACCGATGGGAACGAGGAGCCACCCTCCCTGTTTCAAGGCGAGCGTCTTTCCGATCTCCATACCGACGGGCATGAAACCGACGTTCGCACCCGTCAAAAACAGCGCAAGTCCGAGGAAGGCATAGAGGAATCCCACAAAGATCCTGACAAGAACACGCTTGTGGAAGGAACGCGTGATGGCCTGAAACAAAAGGAAGAACACGACGATGGGCGCGATGGCGATGCCGACTTCGCCGCAATGACCGACGAATCCGTGCAGATATTCCGAGGCCGCGCTGCGCGTCGTCCCGACTTCAACGGGCGTCTTTACGGTATAAGGGACGTCATAGATCTTGAACGCGATCGCAAGGACCATCACGGCGATGATGGGCCCCACGCTCGAGAGCGCGACGAGGCCGAAGGAGTCGCTTTCGCCGTCCTTTGTGATCGAGGAGACGCCGACGCCGAGGGACATGATGAACGGCACCGTCATCGGTCCCGTCGTCACGCCGCCCGAATCAAACGAGATGGCCAAGAAGTTGTCTGAGACGAAAAAGCTCAGGACAAATGCCGTAATATAAAAGAAGATGAGCAGAAAGGAAAGGCGGATCCTGAACACGATCCTGAGCATGGCGATGAGCAGAAACACGCCCACCCCCACGGCAACGGTGAGAATGAGAAGATAATTCCCGAGCGGCGTTTTCTGCGCAAGGGACGGGACCTGCCCCGCAAGGATCTGGAGATCGGGCTCGGCGATCGTCACGATGATACCGATCACGAAGGACAAAAGAGCGATGAGCCAGATCTTCCTCGACTTCGTCATGGCGGTACCGATGCCCTCGCCGATGACGAGCATGGACATATCGGCGCCAAGCGTGAACATCCCCATTCCCACGATGAGCAAAACGACGCCCGCAAGGAACAACACAAACGTCCCCGCATCAAGCGGGGCGATCGTAGCGGATAAAATGATAATGATGAGCGCAATGGGCAAGACGGACGAGAGCGATTCGACGATCTTATCCCGCAGGGGTTTGTTCCTCATTTGCGTTCTCCTCTTTCGGGAAAGTGCTTATTTCAGATACTTCTTTTCGATGAGAGCGATCTTGTCGATGCGGCGCTGATGTTTCTCGAGACC